>CAYJIA010000003.1:76298-78932 GCA_964370115.1 uncultured Eubacteriales bacterium | reverse complement strand
GGATTTTACCATTAGTTTCGGGCGAACACGCAGGTTCGCCCCTACGAATTTTGTGCATTATAACAATTATGTCACAGCCCCCTTTGAATATTTATGTCTTTTTACTTGTCAAAACTGCTCCCACTACCGCCCCTATAAAGACGATTGGCGCTATTCTTACAAACAGCCATTCTATCGAGTGGAAGGCTACCCCCAGTACTGCCGTTTCGGCGCTTGTGTAATCCCATCCTGAATATGGACTGGCTAGGAAAAATAGGGCTAGAAAAATTATCACTATAACTGCACTTATTGAAATAAATGCCCAGTGCAGTATTTTTCGCCTTAGCACAGCTTTTTGCGAAAATCTCAAATTAATTGTCTCCAGTTTTTCGGATATGACTTTTAAATCGTCTGTTTTTTCCTCAGCAAGAGTTTCACCTAGCAGGGTACTCACTGGCGTTTCCAAATGCTGTGATATTTTTAGTAGCATTTCTGAGTCGGGGACCGACAAACCTTTTTCCCATTTTGAGATAGTTTGTCTCACCACATTTAGCCTTGTGGCAAGTTCCTCTTGTGACAGCCCTTTTGATTTTCGAATAGTTTGAATATTTTCATTTAACATTTTTATGACCTCCTTTTTGGTATAGCCACACTATACGAGGAGCAGGCCATTTTTGCAAGCAACGCATATTAACATTTGCCGTTGCTCTCTATATTTTATTAGTTAACTTACTTCATTTTCAAGCTCTGCGCCGTTTTCAAAGTCTTGGGCATTTTTAAGCGTTACTTCCGCTATGGTCATAAGTGCGTCGTCGGTTAAGAAACCTTGGTGTGATGTAAGTATCACATTTGGAAATGACAAAAGCCTTGCAACGGTCGTCGTGTTTAAAATATTGTCAGAATGGTCATCAAATACTAGCGAAGACTCTTCTTCGTAAACGTCTAAGGCTACGGCGTGGAATTTTTGCGCCTTAATCCCCTCGATTAAGTCCTCGGTTTTTACAAGTCCTCCCCTTGAAGTATTAACAAAAATCACATCGTCTTTCATTTTTTCTATCGTGTCTTTATTTATGATATGCTTAGTTTCTTTTAAAAGCGGACAGTGTAAAGAAATTAAGTCCGAGCACTTTAAAAGCTTTTCAAGAGATACATATTCCACGTCTAAATCTTTATTTGGATACGCATCGTATGCTAGCACTTTCATTCCAAAACCCTTGCAAATATTAATCATGGCTATACCTATTTTACCGGTGCCTATTATTCCTGCGGTCTTTTTATATAGGTTGAGCCCTACAAGACCTTGCAGGCTAAAGTCGTTTTCACGTGCCCTGTTATACGCCTTATGAACCCTTCTGTTTGCAGCCATTACCAGTGCGATTGCGTGCTCTGCTACTGCCTCGGGCGAATAACTTGGAACTCGCATAACAGTAATTCCATACTTTTTCGCCGCCTTTAAGTCAACATTATTATATCCAGCACAGCGCAGTAAAAGCAATTTAACCCCGCAGTCGTGTAAGTCTGCCAAAATCTCCTCGCTTATGTCGGCATTAACAAAGGCGCAAGCCGCATCATAGCCTTTTGCAAGGCGCGAAGTTTCGGGCGTTAATTTAGATGAAAGGAATTTAATCTCTTGGTTATATTCCTCTTTATACATCTCAAAATATTTTTTATCATATGGTTTAGTATCAAAAAAAGCTATTCTCATAATTTACCTCCTATGTTTTAGGTTTGCACATTATCCACTTTTTATTAATTTTCAAATCTCAAAAGTTTCTCCCGTAAGCTCTAAATTTCCGCTAATTATCTTATATCCCTTTTCCATTTGAGAAGCAAAGAAATCAAGGCTTGAGTCGGCACCGAAAATGCTGTGACTTTTCGCAGGCTCTGTAAACCCTTTACCGCCTGTTGCTATCTCAAATGCGCTTTCTAAATTTTCTGTCAGCTGATTAATTATTTTAGATGCACTATCAAGCGCATTCATAATTTCTGTGGGGTCACTTGTCAGATTAGAGAGCCCTAAACTTTCGGCATTTAGTGAATGCAGTGGGTTTTCAAAGGCTTTTGATGCAAGTCCACCAGATAATTTATCAAACTCATCTGCGTGATATTGACTTCTGCCGATGGTAAAGTCGCTAAAGTCTTGCACAATGCTTTGCTTGTAATTATGAAGATAGGCTTCGGCTGTTTCCCTTGTCATATTCGGGTCTATGTGAGGAGCCGCACCGCTTAAATAATTTTCAAGCTCGGTTATTTTCTCCATAGTGAACTCAAGTTTTGATTTTGCGTAATCAATTTGGTCTGAAAAAGTTTTGAGGTCGTTTCTCTGACTGTTAAACGACATTTCGGCAAACTCAGCCTTGGTGTGTACTCCCCAACGTGTGCTTTTTACTGTTTCAGAATTTTCATAGTTTATTACAGGCTCTTTTTCGCTCGCCTTTTCTTCACTTTTTTCTTTCAAAAGCTCCAAGGCTTTTTCGCTTAATTCCAAAATATCATAATTTTTCTTTTGTCCTACATTTTCGTTTATTTTATTTACAATATTTCCCAAACCCAAGTTTTGCATTTGCGTATTTAAAACATTTTTATTTCCGACATTTTGTATAATCATAAACTTACGCTCCTTTACAAATTCTATTATAGTATAGTTATTCTATG
>CAYJIA010000003.1:35560-76198 GCA_964370115.1 uncultured Eubacteriales bacterium | reverse complement strand
CCCATAAACCTTACAGGAACTTTTCCATAATTCACACTTGAAATAGCTTTTATTATCTCGTCTTTTCTTAAATTTGCAGTTTCAATCGGCAAATCTAAAACCACATCATTTAAGTCATAAGGGCCGTTTCTGAAATGTCCTACTGTAGCGCCACGGATTTCACCGTCAATCAATAAATACTGTAAAAAATCGTGGTCATATGGTAGTTTATCGGTTAAATGGGTAAATTTCTCTTTTAAAATATGTTCGTTTGATTTATACAAAAAGTCATTACGGTGAAGTGGATACACAAAGCTCATCTCTTTTGCTTGATAATTTTCTAATACCTCTAAATCTGTTTTTAAGATAAACATATCTTCATATTTTACTAAAACTTCCTGAGTTAACAGCTCGTCGATAGCTGATTTTATGGCTTTTACGGGCAGTTTGTAAAAGGATTTCACCATATTTTCATCAATAATTACATTTCGGTACGCAAATCTTTTTATAACAATTTTCAAGGCTTCTACGAGCGAATATTTTTGAAAATTCACATCGGGGAACATCTCCTCAAAGCGATACCACGCCCTGTCCCACTCGCCGTCATATTGGTCTTCATAAATCAAAAAAGCCTCTTGTAATCTATGTAAAACAGGCGTAATTTCCTTCACAAGCATTCCGCTTATTTCTTTAATCTGCTGAATATTTAAAGGGCCTTCATTATTTATGAGTTTTAAAATATACTCTTGTTTTTCGTTAATTTTTGTGAGGGGTTTTCTATATAAAGCTACAAAAAGTTCTAAATCTTCTGGAGTAATCCACCCTAAATTACCGCCTACAAATCGCCCTTTTAAAAGCTCCCTTCTTTCTTGGCGACTGCGATTAAATTCGATATCGTCAAAATCCGCTCTAAAACTTATCGACGGAGGGTCGCCAAAACCGTTCCAATATACATTTTGACCAGGCTGTGTATCACGGTAAAGTGCGAGATACTCTTCCTCGTTTGCCTTGTCGATTAAATGCTGACGCTCCATTCTAAGTGCTGTAATTTTCATATTTCCACCTCTTTTAATTAATTATACTTCACTTTTAAACTTGTGTACATACATTCTCGATAATTTTTTTTGCAACAACAATCGTCGTATTCTCTACACGATAGACTTTTTTTACATCGCTAAACCCAGCTTTTTTAAACATCTCTATTTGGTTTTCTATAGTGCAAGGCGTGTCGTAGTGGTAAAATTCATCTTCGCCCACGCCTATTTCTGCCCTTAATCTTGCATTTTCCGAAAAATACAAATCTTCCTCGGCTTGCTCCTCTACCATATAGTCGCACTCAATATACACGCCACCCACGGTTAGTGCTCTGTTGATTTTTTCATACAAGCCTATTTTTTTCTCGTAAGAGAAATGATGCATGGTTTGAAAAGACACCGCAACATCAAAGCAGTTTTCGCCAAAGTTTACATCAAAATAGCTACCGCATATTAGGTTTAGATTTTTGTCTGCGTGTTTTTCCTGTAATTTATCAAGCATCGCCTGTGTTAAATCTATGCCCGTTACCGAAGTTTCGGGTAACAGTTTAAAAATCTCGTCAAGCTCAAGACCCGTGCCACAGCCTAAATCTAGCAGTTTAAGCGATTCATCATTTGTCGATAACTCCTTTACAAGCTCTGCCATTTTCACATATCCCTCGGCACAGCCCTCTACGTTATATATCATTTGGTTTTCATACCCTTCAACACGCGCTGTAAAAAATTCATCCATTTTTTCTATACTCATAATAATTTCCTCTTTTCATAAAATAAATTAACTCCGATTATAATAGCGAAGTTGCGTTATCATAATCGGAGTTTTTGTATCACTTAGGTATAAAAATAGTGCGACAAAACACTGCTGTAAAGCAGTTAGCAATCCAAATTACAATAAGAAATATAGACCAAAGCAAAATCGCTTTCGACTAAAATTCACTATTAATAAAACTTGAATTACTATCTAACCATTGTCACACCTCTTACTTCATTTTCTTAAATATAGCACTTTTTATTTTTCGTGTCAAGCAATATTATCGGTATCAAAATTTGATATGCTTAAGCAAAGAAATACAGTGGTAACGATAGGCATTTCCCCCAACTGTGGCTAACATGTGGTCAAAATTAAAAATCTTCGCAGATAAATTTTCTGCGAAGATTTTTTATATAAAATAGATTAATACGCAACTAGAAAAACTTTCGCTTAACTGTGCCATTTTTTGATAAAATAAAAAAACAAGCAACCCCCCTGGCATTACTTGTTTTCTGGTCGAGGTGACAGGATTCGAACCTGCGGCATCTTGGTCCCAAACCAAGCGCGCTACCATCTGCGCTACACCTCGTTTTATTAACTTTTCAAATGCTACTTGGCTATTATATATCAAAAGACAAGCCCTGTCAAGAGCTTGTCTCAAATTTTTTATTTTTTTATTAATTATTTTTCATGATAGGTCTTTGCAAGGCCGCCTTCGCTTGTTTCTTTATACTTGCAAAACAAATCAAGCCCTGTTTCGTACATTGTTTTTATTACCACGTCAAAAGAAATTTTTCTTGTATGAGTCAAAAAGTTTGCAAAGCTCAGTGCGTTTATCGCCCTCATTGCTCCTACTGCATTTCTCTCTATACAAGGAATTTGCACAAGGCCGTTTATCGGGTCGCAAGTAAGACCTAGGTGGTGCTCCATCGCAACCTCTGCGGCATACTCAACTTGGTCTAAGTCCATTCCGAACAGCTCTGCTAGCCCTGCCGCCGCCATTGAGCAGGCACTGCCTATCTCCGCTTGGCAACCACACTCGGCTCCGCTTATAGATGCATTAGTCTTTATAAGATTTCCGATAAGCCCTGCTGTTGCAAGCGCCTTTACTATCTCAAAATCAGAAAAACCTTTTTTCTGTTGCATATAATACATTACAGCTGGTAAAACTCCACAAGCTCCACAGGTAGGCGCAGTCACTATCATTCCTGCCGCTGCATTTTCTTCGCTTACCGCAAATGCATATGAGCACACTAGCCTATGTTCCTTTGTTTCAGGGCTTTCGTCTATATGCCTTTGATTAAACAGCAGTTTCGCTTTTCTTTGAACGCCAAGCCCTCCAGAAAGCTCGCCCTCGCTGTTTATTCCTTTTACCACGGCAGATTTCATCTGTTCCCATACGGCATCAAGGTATGAAAAAATCTCTTCTCCCTCAACTTTTTTTACATATTCCCAAATACGTATACCTTTTTGGTCACAGTATCTTTTTATTCCCTCAAAGCTCGTGTGCGGATACACGTCTTGTGCCGATGTGGCATTTTGTCCGTCTATCACTATTTTTCCGCCACCTACACTAAAAAACGTGTTTTGTGAAATCTCTTTGCCTTTTTCATCAAAACCTTTTATCGTCATGGTATTAGGGTGTTCTAAATCTTCTTTTTCACTGTCCCAAACAAGGGCGGTTCTGTCTGCTCCTAGCGTGTTTAGTATAACTTCGTCTGTCATATGTCCCTTGCCTGTTTTGCAAAGAGAGCCATATAATACGACCTCAAATGTTTTTGCCCCTGTACATTTTTCCAAAAAATATTCACAGGCAAACTCAGGTCCCATTGTGTGAGAACTTGAGGGACCTCTGCCTATTCTGTATAACTCTTTTATCGACTCCATACATTTTTCCTTTTAATTTATAATAATCTGGCTTTAATAGCCTTTGTTTTTATTCCACGATTTTCAAACATAACCTCGTGCTCTGACATGATGTTGTTCATTTCGGGCAATGCATTTAAATCATGGATTTTTTGGTAAATACCAAAACCCGCCTCTAAAAAATAACGAAGTGAAGATAAAAATAGCAAATCATCGTCTGTCTTAAACCAAATTTCACCATCTTTTTTGAGTAGCTTTTTATAAATCTCAAGTTGTCTAGTATGTGTAAGTCTCCTCTTGTGACAGCCTGCCTTTGGCCACGGATTACAAAAGTTTATATATATTCTCGAAACTTTTTCTTCCTCGCCTATGACATCGGCTATTTTTTCGATATTATACGACAAAAGTGCCACGTTACTTACGGTTTCTTTATCGTACCTTGCGCTGATGTTCCTTCTTGCAACACCTAGCATGTCTACGCTTATGTCCACGCCTATGAAGTTTATATCCCTCTCTCTGTATGCAAGCTCTGCCAAAAATGTGCATTTACCACAACCTAAATCAAGATGTATAGGCTGGTCGTTTTTAAAAAACTGCTTCCATCTGTTTTTAAACTCAATTGGATCATCCACATAGTAGTTGCACATTGCAAGTTCCGGCCTTGCCCAAGTCTTGGTTCTTATCCTCATTTTTATATTCACCCCTGTCACTTTATTTTTTACATATTTATTTTACAACTTTTATGTGCTTTTAACAAGAGAAATATTTATTTTCCTAAAAATATTTTACTTAATCTGTAAATAATTTTTCAGTTTCAAAAATAAGTAACAAAAAACTTTTAATTATTTGACGAATATTACAAAGGCACTGATGTCGTCACTTTTTCCGTCGTTTCTCATACCCTTTGCGTGGCTTACAATTCGCCTTGCAAGCAGATTTGGATCGTCTTCGCAAAAGTCTGCAACCATTTCTAGTATCCAATCTGTGCCTGTCGATGTAACACCGTCTGAAAGCATCACCACCATATCACCAATTTTCAAATTCACCTTCTCCCTTTTAAACTCCACTTCTTTCATTATTCCAACTGGCAAGGAGTTCGCCTCTATTTTCTCTACTTTTTTACCTTTTTTTATTACGCTCATTGTAGCTCCTGCTTTTCGTATTTCACATTTTCCTGTGAATAAGTCTATGCTAGCTATATCGACCGTTGCCAAGGTTTCATTTTGCGATTTTGCCATTAGTGCAGAGTTCACCATTTTAAGCGAGGTGTTATATCCAAGCCCTGCCTTGATTAAACTTTCCATCATAGATGATGCCATGGTGCCGTCGACTGCCGCCATACCGCCTGTGCCCATTCCGTCGCTCACTATAGCTATGTAATTTCCTTGTCCGTCGTAAAAGCCTATCACACTATCTCCACAAAGTTTTCCGGCAGAGCTTTGGTCCATGCCAGTGTCTACTTCAAGCTCAGGCCTTTGGCACATTTGAAGTTTACAGGTGTTGTCTGCAAAACTTACCGACGGCAGAGAAAATATTCTGCCACAGGCACTTGATACTTCCCTTGCAAACTGGCTTTTATTTAATTTCGCATTTATGTCTCTTTCAATTTCTGCCTCTACTGTCATCCTGTCCATTTTATCCACTCTACAGCAAATTTCCATAGGAAAAATTCCATGTTTTTTCAGTATTACCGCAACTTTTTGTGCCGCGTCCTCGTCGAACTGTTCATAGTGTGAAAATTCTTTTGATAAATCGCTTAGCATGGTAGAAGTCGTCAAGAACTGCTCTCCGGCAATATCCCTTACCTGTGCCGCCCTAAGTGCTGCAAACTGCTGTGCAACAAAATTTCTGTAATGTTTGTTTACTGCCTCTCGCATTTCGCCCGATCTGCTACAAGTATCTAAAAATTCTTGCCCGAAATCTGAACTTTCTATTTTTGATTTTGCCCTGAGCACGCTATTTAATCCAGAAAAAGCTTTCACAGTTGCCTCTTTATTATTTTTCCAGCACAGGGCTCTCATAGCACATGCAGCACATATCTCTCCCGCGGCACTATTATAAACCTGATTTATATTAGGTTTGAATGATTTCTCGAGTTTTTGCGATATCTCTTCCACACAGTTTGATACGTTAGAAAGTGCAAGCGATGCGTGGTTTAGGCGCAAAATGACATTGCTCCTAATCGAGTTTCCAGCGAGGTTATCCCTTTTAAGAGAAAAGACGCGCGTTATCCATTCATTTTTTGGAATTAACATATACATTATTGTTGCAACGGCAACTTCTATTGTTCCGTTTACGACTTGCACTCCCTCTCCTATTTGCAAGGACGCTACGCCGTGTGCAACGATAAAGGCAATGGCGGTTGCAAGTTTTCCAAGGTTTGAAAAAACGCCTGCCATTAGTCCGCCCAAGCCGTATGCGCCCGACAGATAAGAGAGTCCAGCGGTAGAAAGTCCAGAAATTACGCCCGAGGCTATACCGACTATGGCGCCTCCTGCAATTCCTCCGTTATTTGCACAGACTAAGACTAAAAGTATCAGCAAGACTCTGCCGATAGATACCCCCATTATTTCAACCTGAGTAAAAGACAGCGTTACCACACCAAAGCTTATCGCCATGCACGCTATGTCTATGTTGTCAAAAACACCTCTTTTTCTTTTTTCAGTCAGCAAAACCGCTGTGCGAGAAAAAAAGTAAGCACAGCCAGCCGCCAAAAAGGCCTCTGCAACATACATTGCAGTCGTAGCGGATAAAGAGTTGTTTACAAGAGCCACTGTAAATCCTGTCACCAAAAGTGGGCATAAACTCAAAATTGATGCATAAAATGGAGCAGAGGTAATTTTTGATAGTTCGCTTAATGACCATCTGATAATTGCCACTGCAATAACCGCTGCCATATACCTTATGGACATGTAAACGGGTGAGGGTAGTAAATACCCAAACAAGCTGCCTGCAAGAGATGCCCACATGCCACTTTTGGGCACAGCCGCCACCACGGCTACCCCAAAAGGCGCGTAATTGCCAAAAACCATGCCCTTTGCACATAAAAGCCCTGCCGCAAAACTAAACATTATCTCCCAAAGTCTTTTCGCTATAGGTGTGTCAAGAAAACTAAACAGCTTCTCTTTAACACCAAAATATTTTCTTTCTTCCAAAACTAATGCACCGCCTTATATAATTATTTGTTGACATAATTATATATAGAAGAAAGCTTTAAACTTGTCTAATATTGTCAGTGTTTTATGTCACTTTTTATAAGTTTCTAACACAATGAACCACTTTCTATTAAGTTGACATAAGATTTTATTTTTCTACTTTTGTGCAAAAAAAATCTCACACCACAATATATGGTGAGAGTTCTTTTTTTAACTTAATCCAATTATAATTTATATATAAACTCACTAAAGCACCGGTCAAAACACTTTTTGTGAGATTACTTTCTTTGATGATGTTATTATATAAGTACTTTGTTAAAACAAAGGGAAGTTACTGTCAACTTTTAATGAATTATTTGTGTTCATTTTGTGAAGTATTCTTATTTGACAAAATAGATATCTATGGTATAATGATTAGTAATATAAAAACCTATGAAAATGAATAGTAACTTAGAACAAATTTTTAAGAGAGTTTGCCATTTGCTGTGAGGCAGATAAATTTTTCTTTGTGAATGGACATTTGAGGGCGAAGAGGAAATGCTTCGACGTTTACTGCGTTAAAGTTTCGAGTGGGTTTTTTATTAAAAACCAATTTGGGTGGTACCGCAGATTATTTTGTCCCTTTTTTATAAGGGACTTTTTTTATTTTCATTTTTTAATTTTAAAGGAGAACATTTATGAATTACAATTTTTCAGACAGAGTAAAAGAGCTAAAACCCTCAGCAGTTAGAGAAATATTTAAGTACGCTGCAAATCCAGAGTATATTTCACTTTCAGCAGGAAACCCAGCGCCAGATGCATTCCCAGCAAAGGAAATAGCAGAAATTTCTCAAAAACTATTACAAGACAACCCCGTCTCTGCCTTGCAGTATAGCATTACAGAGGGTTATATTCCGCTTAGGAATATTTTAAAGAAAGACTTAAAAGATAGATATAATATAGGAACTGACAATGATGATCTAATCATCACAAGTGGCGCACAACAAATTGCCGATTTACTTTCAAAAGCGCTTTTAAACGAGGGTGACACCGTTATTTGTGAAAACCCTAGTTTTGTAGGTTGTCTTAACACTTTCCGTTCATACAGAGCAAAACTCGTAGGCATTGACATGGAGAGCGACGGAATGAACATGGAAGACCTAGAAAAAGCCCTACAAACCGAAAAAAATGTGAAATTTATTTACACTATACCAAATTTCCAAAATCCATCAGGAATTACAATGAGTCTTGAAAAGCGCAAAAAATTATATGAGCTTGCAAAAAAATATGAAGTGCTGGTTTTAGAGGACAACCCATATGGTGAGCTTAGATACGAGGGCGAGTCGCTTCCATGCATTAAAAGCTTTGACGACAGCGGTGTCGTACTTTATGCAGGGTCATTTAGCAAAGTTATATCCCCTGGTATGAGGGTAGGTTTTGCACAGGGACCTAAAGACGTCTTACAAAAAATGATAGTTTGCAAACAAGGTCAAGACGTGCACTCAAACATCTGGGCGCAAATTGTTTGTGCCGAGTACATGGAAAAATACGACTTCAACGCACATTTAGACTATTTAAGGCAGCTATACTCTAAAAAGAGAAAATTCACGCTAGAGCTTATGGAAAAACACCTATCGCCATACATAACATGGGAAAAATTTGAGGGCGGACTTTTTGCATGGTGCAAACTTCCAAAAGGCGTTGACATGATGGAATTTTGCAGAAAAGGTGTGGAAAATAAAGTTTGTGTAGTTCCGGGCACTGCGTTTTTGCCAGACGAGAGCATGGGAAGCGACTGCTTTAGAATAAACTTCTCTACCCCTACAGACGAGCAACTTTCAAAGGGCATAGAGACTTTAGGCAAAGTTATTAGAGAAATGTTAGGAGAAAAATAATTATGAGTGACAATAAAAAAACCGTATTCAGTGGAATACAGTCAACAGGTGTTTTTACGCTTGGAAACTATCTTGGAGCACTTAAAAACTGGGTAAATATGCAAAACGACTACAGTTGTATTTACTCCGTTGTAGATTTACACGCAATTACAGTAAGACAAACGCCTGCAGATTTAAGAAAAAATACGCTTATTTCATATGCGCTACTATTAGCAATGGGCGTAGACACAGAAAAATCTATTCTATTTTTGCAAAGCCATGTTCCAGCACACTCACAGCTTGCTTGGCTGTTAAACTGCTATACTCAGTTTGGCGAGCTTTCAAGAATGACACAGTTTAAAGACAAGTCAGAGAAAAACGCCGACAATATAAACGCAGGCCTTTTCACCTATCCTGCACTTATGGCAGCGGATATACTTTTATATCAAACAGATTGTGTACCGGTTGGCGCCGACCAGAAACAACACATAGAGCTTGCAAGAAATGTAGCGGAGCGTTTTAACAACGCCTATTCACCAACCTTTGTTGTTCCAGAGGGAATTACTCCAAAATTTGGCGCAAGGGTAATGTCTTTACAAGACCCTATGAAAAAAATGTCAAAATCTGACGACAACGCAAACAGCTACATCACAATTTTGGATAAGCCAGATGAGATAATCAAAAAATTCAAGCGTGCAGTGACCGACAGCGACGCCTGTGTTAAACACGGCGAGGGCAAAAACGGAATTAATAACCTTATGGAAATATACTCCTGCATAAACGGCAAAAGCTTTGAAGAAATAGAAAAAGAATTTGACGGCAAAGGATATGGCGACTTTAAGCTTGCGGTAGGCGAATGTGTGATGGCAGAGCTTAAACCAATACAAGACGAGTTCGACAGGATAATTTTAGAAAAAGATTATCTAAACAAACTAATGAAAGAAAACGCAGAAAAAGCAAACTATATAGCCAGAAAAACATTGGCTAAGACGATGAAGAAGATAGGGTTTGTGCTTTAAGTAATTAATAATTAATAGTTAATAATTAATGCGAAAATCCTACGGATTTTTTATTTAAAAGCTTTAATCAATTTTTCTCGAAAAATTGCGGGTTCTTAGGGCAGAGCCCTGAGGCGTTTTCCGCAGAAAACGAAATCCAATACTTTTAAAAAACGCAGGAAAGGTGAATTAAAATGTCCAGTGGACATTTTAAGAGGAAAACCCTCGTTGGGGGTTTTCCTTTTTTTACAGTGAAGTGTGAGAGGCAAGGGCACAGCCCTTGCCCTACGTTTTAAATTAATTATAACACGCCAACGGCGTGAACCTTAACTATTAACTACAATGCTAAATCCCCATGACTTCCCTATAAACCGTCAAAATTCCTTCTTTTTTCGGGTTGAATGATGGTTTTATTTGGAATACTCCAGGGAAAGAATTTCCCTCTATTATCACGGGGCCGTTTTCACCTATCGCCACATCCCAGCCGATGTATCTAACGTCCTCTACCACTTTTGCAGCCTCTTTTATAAGCTCCACTGCCTCTTTAAATTTAGGCACGGTAAAGCCTACTATCTCGACTTTTGTAATAGGGTGAACCTCAAACACATTGTCCTCTTGGTCAATTGCAGGCGCAATAACTGTACCGTTTTCGTCTAAAAAAGTATACATTCCACCACTTGAAAAGTTGTCGATTACTCCGCCGTTTCCGATTTTTAATATAGAATTTAGAATATAAACTTTATCGCCTTTTAAAAAGCTAAACATTCTTATCGTGTTCACCGACTTATCGTAAAGCCTGCTAAGCTCTTTATCTTGCACGACAAATTCTTCCAAAAGCAGTTGCTTTTTTTCCATAAGTTCGTTAAAAACTGCATTTAAGTCTGTATCGCTGTTGAGTAGATATTTTTCAACACCGACGCCACCTACACCGTCTATCGGTTTTGCAATGAACTTATCTTTATTTTCACAAAATTTTTCAAACTGCTCAAAGTTTTCGAGATACAACCAGTCTCTATTTAAAAACTGTGAAAACTTTTTATTAAACTCAATTTTATCGTCAAAGAGATAAAAGTTTTGCCTGTTGTTGTACCTTCTTACTATTTCGTTATTAATACCCCTTGTAAGAAAAGTTTTTCGCTGCGCCTTGTTTAATTTATAAAACTCAAATTCTAAATAATCATAATAGCCCGCCTGATACTTAAATCCACACAAAATCACATCGAAAAATATCGCAAGTTTGAACTTTTTTTCTTTCTTGCTTATTTTTTTTACAATTTTCCACATATTTTTATAGTCGAGCGCCAGTATTCTTTTAAATAAATATTTTATCTTTCTCAATTTCATCACCGCTTTTAATTATACTTTATATTTCCACCTAATTACAAGTAATAATTGTAAATTTTCACAGAAAGAAGAGGGAGTTTTATCCCCCTCTTCTTTGAATTTGCATTTTCCCTTTTATTCGCTACAAGGAAGGTTAGAATAAAAGTATCTCATGTATTGTGCCGCTCCTGCCCCGTCTTCCAATATATGTTTTTCAGTTGCATATGCTAAATCTTTCAATTTTGACAAATCATTTTTCCATTCGTCGTTAAGATTTTTTGATGCAATTTCAAAAGCAGTTTCGGTTTCACTCCAGTATGTTTCTATTATGCCTTTATATTTTGCCAATGCGTCAGCCTTCTCGTACTCCTCTACTATTTTTTTTGCAACTTTCGCTTGCCAGCCACCTGAGAAAATAGCAAAAATAGACAGTGCTGACAAAATAGCTAGGACAATACCTATCGTTACAGGTCCACCAATAGCAGATATAGCAGTGATAACCGTTGAAGTTCCACCTAACGAAATTCCTAGAGCAGATAACAGGCTAACACCTTTTGCAATCAGAATATATCCACCTAAGTTACCGCAGGTACTTGCCCAAAATGCAAGCGCTCCAAAGGTTGCTGCTCCTGTCAATCCAGTGGCAAATGCTCTCTTTACATCAAATGGTATCTTAACCTCGGTTTCAAAGTTATTCTCAAAATTATTTGCATACTTTTGGAAATCATCTAAAAACACTTCAACATCCTTACTGAATAAATTTGTCTTTTCTTCTGTTACTCTTTCTATTTTTTTCTGCATTCTCTCTGATAAATCACTCGCATACTTTTGGATTTCTTCTTTTTTCTTTTTAAATTTTTTACTTTTCAATTCATTTTGGATGTATTCTTTATTTATTATTACTCTATACTTGGATTCAACTGCCTTAGCTGAATCACTTTTATACTCTTTTATTTTTTGCTTAATTTCAGATTTCTTAGCGTTAAAGTTTCTTTCTCTATCGTATTCGCCTTTTTTTCTTTCACCATAACTTCTTTTATAACTTTCTCGATTCGCCATCATGTCAATGTACATCGACGCTTTGTTTTCATACTTCTCATACTTTTCTTGCTTGTGTTCCTTAATATATCTTTCTGCGCGTTCTTCACGGATCATACATACTTTTTCTATTACTTGTACAAAATTTTCTTCAAACTCGCGTCTTAGTTCAGGTTCATTTTTGGTGTAAGTAAAAAATCTTTTTCTCAAATTTTTATATTTATTATCTTCTGATATTTGCGATTCATTTTGTAAATAATTAAGTAAATCTTTATATCTACCCTCAATAATTCCATCTAACCCTACTTTACCCTCGTCTACAATATGAGCTTGCGTAGCTACTATAAATAGATTTTCAAATTTATTTTCATCGCTATGCTCCGACATAGTCGGCAAACTATGCAGTATTTCTCTTATAAATTCCATATCTGTTTCACTTATAAAACCTAACACAGGAGAAAGGAATATTGTAATATCTACACTATCCTTTGCCTTTATCGTCGCATTTCTAGTTTTTTCATCGTCTCTGCTTTCCCCAGTTGAAATCCCTGGCAAATCCACTAAATCACAATTCAACAGTATTGGACTCTCAACAAAAGCCACCGCAGAACTCGCTGTATTAAAATCAAATTTTTCTCCATTTCTTGTTCCGTAATCTTCAAGTAACGCAAAGTTTCCTCCGGAAAGCTTTAGCAACTCGCAATACTCTTTATCTCTGAGTTTCGTATCATCCCATACTGAATCACCGTCTGCTTTAAATATCCAAACATCGTCTTTAATAAAGTCAGGTCTGTCGTTAATATGCTTTACAATTATTTTGATTGCTGTAGTAGGCGCCCACCTCGCTGGCAATCTACCTTCTCCCAACAAAGTATTAATCATTGTACTTTTCCCAACGTCAGAACGTCCTACAAATGCAACTTTAGGTTTTGTTGTAATTGTGTTGATAACTTTTTTCAATTCATCTATTTCGCTTTTATATTCTTCTATCCCTTTTACTTGTTCTCGTTTTTGAAAAAATTCATTTTCTAAATATTCAACAAGTGTCTCGCGCATAAAATTCATATTTTGCCATTTGTTTTCCATTTTTAATTCACTCCTTTTTCTACTTTTAAAATTAATCAAATTATCAAATCTTACTCCAAGTTTATCTGCTATTAGAGCTAATTTTTCAAGAGAAATTTTTTCGGGGTTTTGCTCCATTCTCGATATTTCATCTTGTCTTAACCCTAATGCAGTCGCTAGTTCTTTTTGTGTCATCTTTAAGTTTTCTTCTCTAAATTTTCTTAGATCGAACATTTTAACCACGTCCTTTTTCATTTTAATTTCGAGCTCAATCCAACATTAGCATATATTTCACTCACTGTCAAGCGTTTTTCCATTATTTTTTTATCAAATATGCAAATTTGCATATTTGACTACTCTTTATATGCATCTCTATAAACTTTTCCGTCTTCTAGAGCTATGCCTTTTATGCTGAACATCTCTTCAACTGTCACAAACTGGTAGCCCTCGGCTATTTTTTGTGGAATAAAAACTTCCATCGCATCGGCTGTTAAGTCCTTTGTTTCGTGTAAAAGTATTATGTCGCCGTCTTTTATGTCCGTGAGTTTATCTAAAATCTCCTGTGCCGTCTCTGCCTGCCAGTCTAAAGAATCCACCGACCAATGTATTATTGGTGCCTTAATATTCTCTTTTACCCTTTTTGACACCGCCCCATAAGGAAGTCTTACTAAAAACCTGCCGTCCGAGTGCACGCCTAGCTCGACAAGTTTATTTTTAACTAAATTTTCTTCCTCTACTATGGTTTCTGGCGAACATTTTGGTAAGGAGTAGTGGGAGTAAGTATGATTTTCTATACTGTTGCCGTCGTCTTCTAGTGGTTTCACTTTATCAGCATAATTTTTAAGTCCTAATCCACCGACAAAAAACGTCGCGTTTATTCCATTGTCTTTTAAAATCTGTCTAATCCTGTCGGACGATTCCCCCGAGGGGCCGTCATCAAATGTAAGTGCAACAAGCGGTTTTGTCGGGTCTATCGTGGGAGTCGGTGTAGGACTTGGCGTTGGAGCAGGAGTGGGTTCTGGGGTAGGCTTAGGAGTAGGTGTTGGAATAGGCGTAGGCGCCAAAGCAGACTCTGTCATTTCCATTATAGCAAGCTCATATTCCGCCTTGCTCATAACCATGGACTCTGTCATATTTATCGACCAAATATTTAGACCAACACTTAAAATTACAATCATAATAATCATAAGCTTTAAAACACGCTTTTTCACAAGCTCTCCCCCTTTTTTATTTCAATCTTAGCATTCAAATCGACATAATACAACAAAAAGTGAGTTAAGTTTACTAAAAAAACAACTGCACCTGAAAAAATCCAAGTACAGTTGTTTATATATATTGCCCCTATGAAAAACTTGTAAAATTAACCTTTAACAGAACCCGAAATACCCTCTGCAAAACTCTTTTGTAGAATGAAGAATATTATTATAGTTGGAAGTGTGCTAAGCACAACGCCCATCATTAACATTCCATAGTCTACAACATAAACATTTTTCATGTTTGCTGTTAGCATTGGCATAGTAATAGGATCGCCTTGTGTCAAAATTAGTTTTGGCCAGATGTAGTTGTTCCATGAATTCATGAAAACAATAGTCATAGCCGCCGCATATGTTGAGCGCATTGTCGGAATGAACATTCTAAAGAAAATTGAAATTTCATTTAGTCCGTCTATTCTTGCTGCCTCAATAATTTCGTGTGGAAAGCTTCTCGCACTTTGTCTAAACATCATAATTAGGAAAGGTGTCGCGATACTTGGCAAAACAAATCCTATAGCACTGTTTAGAAGACCCATTGAAGATATCATTGTATAAAGAGGTAGCATAATTGCCGCAAATGGAACCATCATGGCAAGTAAGATAACTGCCATAACTTTGTCTTTATATTTGTCATGATAAATTTCAAATCCATATCCTGCAAGTGAACATACAAGCAGTGATAAAACTGTAGATGTTATTGCAAAAGTAAACGAAGTTCCCATTGCATCCCAAATTTGTGGGTAAGTTTCAATTAATGTGTTGTAGTTGTCAACCAAGTGTGAACCCGGTAGGATAACGCCACCCAAAACATCGACGCTTTTATTGGTAGCCGCAATTACCATCCAATAAAGCGGAAATATTGATATTAACGACGCTACTGTTAAAAATACATATGAAAATATTTTTGAAGATTTACTCACGTCTGTCACCTACTTTCATTTGGATAAATGCAAGTGTTGCAACAATTACCAAGATAACAATAGCCATAGCCGCCGCATAGCCAAGTTTTGGCGAGTCTACAAATGAAGTATTGTATATGTAGTGCGACATGGTTATAGTTTGGTTTGAAGGTCCACCGCCTGTAAGGTTTATGGACTCGTCAAATAGTTGCAATGTTCCGTTTGTAGACATGATAGCAGTTAAAAGTATCATAGGTCTTAAAAGCGGAATTGTAATTTTCTTAAACGATTGAAACGCCGAGGCGCCATCGATTTTTGCTGCCTCATAAATTGTATAGTCAATATTTTGAAGTCCAGCTAGATAGAATACCATGTTATAACCTGTCCAACGCCAAACAAGGGCAATTATAATAATCATTCTTGCCATAATCGGGTCGTTAAAGAAGTTTACCGGTTCGCTCATCAAGCCTAGGTTCATCAAAATACTATTTACAAAACCATCTTGTTGGAAAAGCGCATTGAATATGATAGCGTATGATACCAATGATGTTGCGCAAGGTAGGAATATTGCTGTTCTAAATAGACCTTTAAATCTCAGTTGTTTGTTGTTTAGCATACTTGCAATAACAAGTGCTAATACAAGCATGATTGGTACTTGAATTACCAAATACAAGAATGTGTTAAACATTGCTTGATGAAAAACTCTGTCACTAAGTAATCTTTCGTAGTTTGCAGTACCGATAAACTCGGTTACCGCACCGTTACTTTTGTTAAATGATAAGATGACGGCACGTACCATTTGAGCAAAGCTCATGACCGTTATCAATATAACAGCAGGAGTCAAAAACGCCCAACCCGTCAAATTTTGTTTCCTAGAAAGAGAAAAAAACTTTTTCTTTTTCTCGGTCATACTTCCCCCTCCAATCTTTAGGATATACTATGGGGCTACCCGAAAGGGCAACCCCCACAGTAAAACTTTTTTAATTTATTATCCTATATCAAATTCAACTTGATCTTGTGCAGCTTGAAGCTCTGCCTCTACATCGCCACCGTTTATAATATTAGTAACAGCTGTACCTACTGCGTCTGTTGCTTCGTAGTAATAAACACCTGTGTTAAATGGTTTAACATTTGATGCATATTCAACGATGTCAGCATAAACTGCTTGGCCGCCGAAGAAATCAAGTGGCTCTGAGTATATTTCAGATTCTGATGCAGGAATCCAGTTTGGAAGTGCGCCTGCAGATTGAAGAATAGTCTCGTAGAACTCTACTGAGCCTGCGTATGTTTTGTTTAGGAAGTCTATAGCTAGCTCTGTGTTTTCTTTACCTGCTACAACTGCCCAGCTTGAGCCGCCGTTTTCAGAGTAAGGAACTGAGTCTGCTACGTTTGTTAGGCTTGGGAAGTTTGCAACGCCCCAGTTGCCTGCTGTGTCTTCAGAAGTTTGAACTGTACCTAGTATCCAACAACCGTTGATAACGCCTGCTGTGCCGCCGCTTACGAATGCGCCGTTAACTTCGTCACCACTTGTGTATTCAGCTATAACACCTGCATCGATTGCAGCTTTATATGTATTAACAGCTTCAACTAGAGTTTCATTGCCCGCTATGTTAACTGAGCCGTCTTCGTTAAAGAAGCTAACGCCAGCTGTTTTTAGCATCATGATAACAAGGTCAGAACCGCCAGCCTCAACACCGATTAGTGGAGTGCCAGTTGCGTCTTTAACTTGTACGCCTAGGTCTATGAATGTATCCCAGTCGATATTTTCGAAATCGGCTAGAGTTAGACCAGCTTCTGCTAGTATGTCAGTTCTTACAGCAAATACAGTAGCGCCATTGTCAAATGGAACACCGTAGTTCATGCCGTCAACTGTTGAGTAACCTGTAGCACCTGCTGCAAATTGGCTAAAGTCTATGCCAACGTTTGTAAGGTCTGTGAAGATGTTTGGATAGTTGATAACATTTTTTTGATAAGCATTGTTTTGGCATAGGAAAATGTCAGGAAGTGTGCTGTAGTCATTTGCTGTAGCCGCTGCAATAATTCTTGTTTGGATGTCATCCCAAGGAACTTCTTGGATGTCAACTGTAAAATCAGGATTTTCTTGTTGGTAAACTTTTGTAGCTTCTTCCATTGCGTATAGGTTGAAGTTAGGGTCCCAACACCAAATTGTAAGTGCGTCTGCACCTGCTTGTGCGTCTTCGCCGCCTGTGTCTTCTGACTCAGGTGTGTCTTCGCCGCCTGTTGACTCGGTTGTGCCACCTTCAGATGTTGATGCGTCTCCGCCGCCGCCACAGGCAGCTAATGAAAATACCATTGCTACGACCATTAGGATTGCTAGAATTTTCTTTAACATAATTATTTTCTCCTTGCTTAATTTTTTTTGAATTGCCAGATATTATTTTCTCCTTAAACTTTTGGTTGTTTTGCCAATCAACAAATTGCAGTTTGTTAATCAACTGTGACCGTTAGTTAAAAATAGCTAAAAAAAATAAATACAATTCATTTCTTTGTATACAATTATGCATAAGTTCACATATTTAATCTTCCCAAAAACGAATATCAAATGTGCATTTTCGATTTAAGATTGCAAAACAGGCAAAAAAATATGTGCAACTCATGTAAAAAGTTGCACATTTCGCCTACAAGACTAAATATTTATTTAATTTTTTAATATAATATAGCTAAAGCTACCAACCCTGATATCGCTCAATAACAAAGTCACTCTTATCTTTTCTTTTCGACTTGTTATTTTGACGAAATTTTGATGGCGAAATACCAATGTAGCGGTAAAAATTTCGGTTGAAGGTGCTTACAGACGTATAACCACAAGCAAGAGCTATGCTGATCACGGCGTCATTTGTGGAAGTCAACATGGTGCATGCCTTATTGATTCTAACATAATTTAAGTGGTCGAGAGGAGATGCGCCAACTGTTTCTTTGAATTTTTTTCTAAAATAGGGTTCGCTCATATTACAAACTTTAGCAATGTCAGAAATTTTTATGTCCTCTTCAAAATTCCTATCAATATATTTAAGCGCCTTTAACATCTCTTCTTCGTTTTTGTCTAGCAAATAATCCTCACCGAATTTTGGCAGGCTATTCATCTCTAGTACGGCAAAATACGAAAGAGCCATGATTTTTTCTTTGTAATAATTTAATTTTTCATCATACTTATTAAAAATTTCGGCTATGGTTTTTACTATAATTTCATTTTCTTTCAAATTCAAAAATATCGCCTCGGTAACGGCAAATTTCACTTTTGTTTCATTTTTTGTTGAAAAAAAATCCAGTAGAAGTTCTTCGTCGATAAAAAGAAACCCCCAGTGGCAAGGCTCTACACTTTCGGTAGAATGCATTACATTTCTTGGGATAATTGTGCAAGTGCCTTTCTCAAACTGAACTTTCCTGTCTTGCAAAATTATTTCACCACTGCCCTCTAAACAGTACCCGATTTCAAGCAAATTGTGAAAATGCAGTTTTTCAGATTTTTTATATACTTGCCTCCATTTTTCGCCCGAGAGACAAAGCAAGGGAAAATTTTGCTCTACATTGTAGTATCTAAATTCAACGCAACTCTTTTTCTCGCCCATTAAAACAGCCTCCCATCAACGAAAATTTTTGCTGTATATTTCTTTTGCGGTCTTTGCATTTTTCCCAATTTCGTTTTTTAACTCTTCCAAAGAATTAAATTTTTTCTCAGCCCTAATAAACTCAATCACTTCAATTTTTATTTCTTTTGTGTACAAATCCATATTTATGTCTGGTATAAAAGTCTCAGCAAGCGGATCGTATTTTCCAATGCTAGGCTTTGTTCCTATGTTTGTCACGCCATAATAGTTTTTGCCGTCTATAATTACATTTGACGCATACACGCCGAATTTTGGCAAAGAAAAACCCTCTGGCATTTTTTGATTCATTGTAGGCGCACCTAAGGTTCTGCCTATTCTGTTACCCTCAACAACGGGCAGAGTGAATGTGTAATATCTTCCAAGCATTTCACAGGCACTTTTCATGTCGCCGTTTTTTATAGCGTTTCTTATGTTATTAGAGCTTATCCTCTCACCATTTAGGCAAAGGTCCTCTACCACCACAAGTCGCACTCCATTTGCACTGCAAATTTTTTCTAAAAGCTCTACATCGCCCTTTGCATTTTTGCCAAACCTAAAGTCTTTCCCACAGCTTACCAGTCTTGCGTCCAACTTTTTTATCAGCAAATCTTCTACAAATGTTTCGGGCGCCATTTCCATTATTTCAGAAAAATCGATACAAAAGTAGTTTTTTATTCCCCACTGGGATAAAACTTCTTCTTTTTGCTTTTCGCCCAATAGATACTCGGTTTTTCCCGTTAATTTTTTAGATGGATTTTCAACAAATGTAAAAACCGATGAATTATATTCGCTTTTTAACACCTCGTCAATAACAGATTTATGCCCTAAGTGCAGTCCATCAAACGCACCTAAGGCTATTGCTGTATTTTTTACAGAATTTATCTCACTTAAAGAATTAAATATTTTCATGCCGTCTTATTCCTTAAATATTTTCAGTATTTTCAGTTCATTCTCTTCTTTGTCTATCTTGCCAAGTCCCAAAAAACTTTCGCCATAGACTTTTATAGGCTCTGTGACTTCTCTCATTTTTTTGCCGATTTTCAGCCTGTCCAAATCGAGAGCACCGCCGTTTAAAAACCTTGTCTCCTGCGCAGAACTTACCTTAATTCCAGCATTTTCTACAAACAGATTTTCTATAGGTTTTAGTATTTCTTCTATATTTCCATTTTTCATAAACTCGCGAATTTCATCAAAGCTCACTGCCTCTTTATCGCAAAAACCACAGGCAAATGTCCTGTTTAGTGCGGTCAGAGTTCCGTGGCTTGACAGTTTCATCGCTATATCGTCTATTAAAGTTCTTATATAAGTTCCTTTTGTGCACTTCACAAGAAGTTTACCCTCTCTGGCTTCTTCGTCATAACTTAAAAGCTCGAGTTTTGATATAGTAACAGGTCTTTTCTCTCTTTCTATCTCTATCCCTTTTCTGGCAAGAGTATATAACCTTTGGCCATTTACAGAAACGGCAGAATACATTGGAGGCATTTGTAAAATATCTCCTCTAAATTCTTCTAGGACGTTTTCTAAATCAGTTTTAGCGATTTTAACATCGTCTTCTTCCTTTGTTTCACCAGTTATATCCAGTGTGTCGGTAAGAAGTCCAAATTTAAAACTCGCCTCGTATTCTTTATCTGTGTCATTTAGAAAATTCGCCGTTTTTGTCGCCTTGCCAATGAGCATGGGTAAAACACCCGTCGCCATGGGGTCAAGTGTTCCCGTATGTCCAATTTTTTTCTCTTTAAGAATTTTTCTTAAGACTGCAACGCAGTCAAAAGAGGTAAAATCGGTTGGTTTGTTGAGAATAATTACACCTGTCACGCAGTAACTCCTTTTTCGTTTAAATGCTCAATTGAGGCCTCTATAATTTGTTTTTTCGCAGTTTCTAAATCACAGTCAAAAGAACAACCAGCGGCACCTTTATGTCCACCGCCGTCAAATTTTTGACAAATTTCGCTTGAGTCGACTGGATATGTAGAGCGGAGTGAGACTTTCCACTTGCCATCTTTTTTCTCTTTTAATAAAATAGACAAAACAACGCCCTCTATTCCACGTATTATTGAGGGAAGCCCTTCTAAATCGCTTTCTTTTGCGCCCATTCGGCTTAAAAAATCACGACTTATATCGGCACATACAATTTTATCTCCATGTATAAACTCAAGATCTTTCATAACTGCGCCCTCAAGTTTTATGCATCCTCTTGTCTTTGTTTCAAACATCCATCTGTTTATGTCGCCTGCATCTGCGCCACACTCTAAAAGTTTTGACGCCACAATATGAGTTCTAGGTGTAACACTTGCATATCTAAAACAGCCTGTATCGGTCGAAAGACCTGTGTAAATACAGTTTGCAATATGTTTAGTTATCTTTATGCCCAGCGCATTTATAAGCTCAAATATCATTTGCGTTGTTGCGGGAGCAGTTGCATCTACCCAGTCCACCTTACCAAAGTCGTTATGACTTGCGTGGTGGTCGATTACAAGGTCAATTTCGTCCTCATATAAGGCGCACAAATCACCCATCAGTGCAGGTGATGCAATATCCACAACTATGATATGTTCATGGTTTTCGCATTCCATTTTAATACCGTCAAAAAGATAGTTATATCTCTTTGCAATTTTATCACCACAGGCAAATTTCACTTTTTTTCCAACACTTTCAAGCGCCGACATGAGAGCCGCGGCGCTTCCTAAAGTGTCACCATCTGGAGATATATGCGAAATAAATAGTATATTATCCCAATCTTTTATAAGCTGTGCTATTTCAAAAGGGGTCTTATTCATCGCCTTCACTCCCATTCAGATTATTTAGAAGTTTTGCTATATTTGCACTGTATTCTATGGAGTCACTCGCCTTGAATATAAGCTGAGGTGTGTGCCTTAAATTAAGTGCATGACCTAGCTCTCGTCTTACAAAGCCCGAGGCAGATTTCAGCGCCTTTACGGCTTCTTTCGTGCGCTCTAGTCCCTCCATAGTGCTTACATAGACTGTACAAAACGACAAGTCATTTGTGAGCTCTATACGCACTAAAGACAAGAAACATTCGCTAACTCTGGGGTCTTTTAGTGTTCTGAGTATAGCTGTAAGCTCTCTTTTTACATCTTCGGATGTTCTATCCATTCTATGGCTTGGCATTTTATATCAGCCCTTTCTTTTAATCTCTGTATTCTTCCATTATATAGGCTTCAAGTATGTCGCCTGTTTTGATGTCGTTAAATTTCTCTAAAGTGATACCGCAGTCGTAACTTTGTGCAACTTCTTTGACATCATCTTTAAAACGTCTTAGAGATGCTATTTTGTCGTCCGCCACAATAATACCGTCACGAACTATTCTTACAAGTGCATTTCTTGTCATTTTTCCGCTTGTTACGTGAGAACCAACAACCATACCAACATTTGTAATTTTATAAACTTCACGGCACTCTGCTTTTCCAAGGGCAACTTCTCTAAATTTAGGAGCAAGCATACCTTTCATTGCAGATTCAATTTCTTCTATACAATCGTAGATTATACGATAAAGTCTCATGTCAACGCTGTTTAGTTTTGCACTTTCCTCGGCAATTGCGTCAGGTCTTACATTAAAGCCTACGATAATTGCGTTTGAAGCATTTGCAAGCATAACGTCACTTTCGCTTACGGCACCAACAGCACCGTGAATAACATTCACACGAACTTCTTCGTTAGTCAGCTTGCTAAGCGATTGTCTTACAGCCTCTACAGAACCTTGAACGTCTGCCTTTACTATAACTTTAAGCTCTTTCATTTCGCCATGTTTCATTTGGTCAAACAGGTTATCAAGTGTAACTTTTGTTTGAGCGTTAAACATTTGCTCTTTTTCTTGAGTAATTCTTTGTCCAACAAGCTCTCTTGCAAGTCTTTCGTCAGATACGGCATTGAACACGTCTCCGCCTACAGGTACTTCAGATAGACCAGTAATCTCAACAGGGACAGATGGTCCTGCTTCTTTTACTTGCTCGCCCTTGTCGTTTGTCATGGCTCTTACACGGCCAACTGTGCTACCGGCTACTATGATGTCGCCAATTCTAAGTGTTCCGTTTTGAACCAATACAGTCGCGATAGGACCACGACCCTTGTCAAGTCTTGCTTCGATAACAGTACCTTTAGCAGCCCTGTCAGGATTTGCTTTAAGCTCTTTCATCTCGGCTATTAGAAGTATCATTTCCATAAGGTCAGGCATACCTTGTTTTGTCTTTGCTGAAAGAGGAATACAAGGAACATCACCGCCCCATGTTTCTGGAACAAGCTCATACTCTGTAAGTTGTTGCATAACTTGGTCTGGGTTAGCCCCTGGTTTATCCATTTTGTTAATCGCTACTATTATAGAAACGCCCGCCGCTTTTGCGTGGTTTATAGCCTCTATTGTTTGTGGCATGATTCCGTCGTCTGCGGCAACAACAAGTACTGCTATATCAGTTACCTGTGCGCCTCTTGCACGCATTGTTGTAAACGCAGCATGGCCAGGTGTGTCAAGGAAAGTAATTTCATTTCCGTCGACATTTACTCTGTAAGCACCTATATGTTGAGTAATACCGCCAGCCTCGCCGTCTGTTACGTTTGTCTCTCTTATTGAGTCAAGAAGTGAAGTTTTACCATGGTCAACGTGACCCATTACAACAACTATTGGAGCTCTTGGAAGCAAGTGGTCGTCGTGGTCTTCACTGTCGTCTATAATTCTCTCTTCTATGGTCACAACAACTTCTTTTTCAACTTTTGCATGGAATTCGTCTGCTACTAAAGTTGCGGTGTCAAAATCTATTGTGTCATTAATTGTCGCAAATACACCTAGCATCATAAGTTTTTTAATAACTTCTGCTGATGTTGCTTTTAGTCTAAGCGCAAATTCGCCAACTGTGATTTCCTCAGGTATTTCAATGGTAATAGCTTTTGCTTTTCTCTCCATTGCAATACGATTCAACCTCTCGGCCTCTGTCTCTCTTTTGCCTTGTCTTCTTCCTCTTTGTTGACGTCTGTTATTAAACTTTTGCTTTGTTGCAGCTGTGTCGTTTTTAACTTTTTCAGATGCAAGTCTATCGTATTTTTCATTGTATTTATCAATGTTTATGTTAGAGCTTCTTGTGTCGACAACTCTTTTTGCAAATGCAGGAACAACAGTTTCTCCACCTTCTTGTTTTGCCGCAGGTTTTGCCATAGGCGCTGTAGGTTTAATAACTGTTTCTGTTCTTTTTTGCGCAGGTTTTTTAGGAGGCTCTACCCTTTTTGGCGCTTCTTTTCTAAATGGCTCTTTTGTTTTTTGTGCAGGTCTTTGCTCTACTTTTTTAGGTGCTTCTTTTTTTGTGTCCTGTACTTTTATATCTTTTTTAGGCGCAGATTTTACCACAGGCTCTTTTTTTGGCTCTTCTTTTTTCACTTCTTTTTTTGGCTCTTCTTTCTTAGTTTCTTTTTTTGCACCACTTGCAAAATACTCGCCGAAGTTTTTAACGCTGTGCTCTTGAGTAAAGCTGTCAAAAACTAAATCCAGCTCGTTTTCTTCAAGTGCTGTCATGTGTTTTTTGGGTTCATCTACATATTTTTCAAGAATATCAAGTATCTCTTTGTTTTGCACGCCAAGGTCTTTTGCTACTTCGTGCACACGGTATTTCATCATCATGTATGTCACCTAAATTATTGTGCCTCAATAATTCCCTTTCTTAAAATATAATCACGTATTAATACTGTTTTTGCAAAAGTTTAAAAACAAACCCTTGCTCTCTATAGAAAAAATTCCGACTTTTTTTGAAAAGTTTTGACTTAGCTCTTCCATTGTGTAATTGCTTTTAAAAATTTTTACACCATATTTTTTTGCTTCAAATACAATGTTTTTTTCTGTCTTCTCCGATAAGTCACAGGCTATTATAACTCCCTGTGATTTTTCGTTTTTCATACTCTCTTTAACCGCGTCAAATCCTAAAATTAAATTGCCCGATTTTCTCGCAAGGCCTAAAGTTCCTATTGCTTTATCCACTAACTTTAGCCTCCATTTCATCGTAAACCTCGTCGGGAATTTTGCACGAAAACGACTTTTCAAACCGTCTTGCCTTTCTGGCTTTTTTAAGGCACTCTAAACTGTTGCAGATATATGCCCCGCGTCCGGCTTTTTTACCTGTAAAATCAAGACTTATCTCGCTTTTTACAATCTGCCCGTCCTCGTCCTCTTTTTCAGGGCTCTTTACCACTCTTATAAGTTCATTTTTAGGTTTCATCTGTGTACAACCCGTGCACATTCTAAGAGGTATTTTCTTCTGCTTCACAAGTACCCTCCTTTTTAAATTTAGAATTGATAATGTATAATGGAGAATTAAGGTTCACGCCTTTGGCGTGTTATTATTAAATTCTCAATCTTAAATTCTCAATTCTCAATTATTATGTCATTCTCCGAAAAATCCGCTTTCTGGTCTTATGTCTATTCTCCAGCCAGTCAGTTTTGCTGCTAGTCTTGCGTTTTGTCCTTTGTTGCCTATCGCAAGAGAAAGTTGTGCGTCTGGCACTGTTACTTTACACGCTCTGCCTTCGGCATCTTCTATCTCAACCGCCACAACACTTGCAGGTGAAAGTGCCGCCGAAATAAATTTCTCTACATCTTCACTATATTCAACTATGTCAATTTTCTCTCCGCCTAGCTCATCTACTATGCCAGAAACCCTTGCACCTCTGTTACCGATACAAGCGCCAACTGCGTCTACTTCTGGATTATGGCTTAAAACTGCTAGTTTTGTTCTAGAGCCTGCTTCTCTTGACACCGATTTAATCTCTACTACGCCGTCAAAAATTTCAGGAACTTCTTTTTCAAACAATCTTTTTACTAAATCTGGGTGAGTACGAGAGATAATAGCCTTTGGCCCTTTTTCTGTGTCTTTTACGTCTACTACATAAACTTGGATGTAGTCGCCTTCTTTTACATTGTCGGTTCCAACTTGCTCATTTTTTGGAAGAACAGTTTCAGCCTTGCCTATTCTTAGAGAAATCGCGCCTGTTCTTGGGTCAATTCTCTCTACTAGTCCTGTTACTATCTCTTGGTTTTTACTTTGGAACTCTTGCATCATTTGACCTCTTTCGCTGTCTCTGATGCCTTGTCTTATGATGTTTCGTGCAGTCTGAGCCGCAACCCTACCAAATTGTTTTGTGTCCAGTTTAATGTTAACAAAATCGCCTATTTGCGCTTTTTTGCTTACTTTTTTTGCATTCTCTAAATAAATTTCAATGTTAGGGTCGAATACTTCTTCAACAACCTCTTTTTTTAGATATACTTCAAACTTATTTTTCTCTGGATTGAGCTCTATCTCAACCTCTTCGTTTCCGTAATTGTTTTTACATGCTGTTACAATTGCCTTTGTAATTCTATCAAGCATAAAATCTGTAGGTATTCCTTTTTCTTTTTCTAAAAGAGAAAGTGCTAGAAAAAAATCTTTGTTCATGATCTTCACCTTTCGTTACTAATTATTGTCTAAATTATATATTATCTATTACAGTAACACTTACACATTCTTTTTTTGTAAATGTCACATAAGTTTCTTCGTCTATCATAAGGTCGAAATCGCCGCTGTCCTGTACGCTTATAAGCACACCCTCAAACTCTCTTTTGCCGTTTTCGGCAGGCCTTATTAGTTTTACCGCTACCGGAGTGTCGATAAATGCATCGAAATGCTCTTTTTTTACAAGCTTACGGTTTATTCCGGGAGAGCTAACTTCGAGTATATATTCTCCGCCTATGGGATCTTCTTTGTCTAGTACTGGGTTTAGTTTATGCGTCATATTCACACAGTCGTCTATGTGTATTCCGCCCTCTTTGTCGATAAACACCCTCAAATACCAGTCTGCACCTTCTTTTACATATGCGACATCCCAAAGTATAAGACCTAGTTCATCTGCAAAAGGTTTAGCAATATCCCACACAAGTCCTGCGGTATTTCCTTTTTTCTTTACGGGTTTATTTTTCTCTTTATCCATAATTTTTCTCCCTATAACAGTAACGAAAGAGCGGGTCTCCCCACTCTTTCGTCAATCCATAATATTTACTGTCGTTATTGTACCACAAACAATTAAAATTTGCAAGCTTTTTTTGTTGGCTGGTAATCGCTTGTGGAAATCTTGGCAAGAGCAGAGCCCTCGCCCTACAATTTGAAGCAATAAGTGCTGTACACGCCTACAGCGTATTTCATATCATTCCGTTTGTCTTCCAAGCAGCGCCGCCGCCACCCTTGCAAGCTCGCCCGATGTTAACTTTAGGTCTCCTTTTTCCTTTTCACCGCCCACAAGCATTATGGCGCCCATGGGGTCAAATGAAGATACAACCGTGCAAATGACATCCGCGGTTTTCTCGCTGTCTTTTACTATTGGCACATTCTCGTTTTCCATTATTGTTTTTCTATCAAGAATTTTCTTTCTCAGCGCATCTGTTATTGCCCTGTCCATAAGCTCCTTTTTTGCGCTTCCGCTTACCGCTATAACCCTGTCGGTGTCGCACACCACACAACTTCTTCCAAGTATGTTGTAAAGGGTTTGTGCGTACATCTGCGCAAGACTCACCATCTCGCCTATGGGTGAATATTTTCTAAATATAACATTGCCGTCGTTATCTGTGAATATTTCAAGCGGACTGCCTTCTTGAATTTTAAAGGTACGCCTTATCTCCTTAGGAATGACAATTCTTCCCAAGTCATCTATGCGCCTAACAATTCCCGTAGCCTTCATAATAAATATTTCCTCCAAATACATTTTTGTGTGTCTTTTGTATCATTTGTAAAATTTGTCGGAATATTCATTCGGCAGAGCCGAGAATTAATAATTAATAGATAATAATTATTAAGTGTCGTGCAATGCTACGCATTTTTATAATCATACCACGCTGAAAGCGTGAACCTCAATTATTAATTATTCATTATTAATTATTAATTCTTCAAGCGCTTCCCTTACAGTTTTCAAGATTTTAATTCTTGCATATTTTTTATCGTTTCCCTCTACTATTACCCACGGTGCGTATTTTGTAGAGGTTTTTTCTATCATTTCGTCTATGGCACCTTCGTATGCGTCCCATTTTTCTCTGTTACGCCAGTCCTCATCTGTTATTTTATACTGCTTTTCTGGATTTTCTTGTCTGTCTTTAAACCTTTTTAGCTGTTCGTCTTTATCTATGTGTATAAAGAATTTTATAACCACTGCTCCCCATTTTGTAAGCGACGCCTCAAACTCGTTTATTTCGTCGTATGCTTTTTTCCAACGTTTTTCAGGGGTGAAGCCCTCTATGCGCTCTACCATCACCCTGCCATACCATGTCCTGTCAAATATTGCTATATGTCCATCTTTTGGTATGTGGTTGTAAAAGCGCCATAGATAATGCCTGTTTATTTCTTCCGAGGTCGGCGCGGCTATCGGGATAACCTCAAAACCTCTTGGGTCAAGCGCCCACGAAAGCCTTCTAATAGCACCGCCTTTTCCCGCGGCATCCCATCCCTCAAAAGCAAGTATGACGGGAATTTGTTTTTTATAAAGCAGGCCGTGAAGCCTTTTAAGCTCTACTTTTTGTTCTTTAAGCTCTCTTTTATAGTCTTCGTCGCTTATTTTAATATCAGGGTCAATCTCACCCAGTTTTTTCATAGGTATGGTGTCAAACTCTTTTTCAATCTGAGTTTTTGACACTTTAGATTTCTCGTTTTCTTTTATTGCAGTTTTTATTTTATCGGTAATTATTTTTAGTACATTATAGTTTGCAGAAAAACTTTCGCTTGCATCTACTTTGTACCACTCGATATTTTGAGCAGAAGTTTTGACCATTAGCCTATTTATTATTTCGCTTTTCGTGTCAAAATTTTGGCCAAAGCTTATGTCGCTTTCCGACACTCTCCATGCCGTCGACTCATTTTGCAATAGTTTCTCTATTCTTACTTTTTGCTCTTTTTTGTCTATGTCTAGGAAAATTTTTATGATTAAATAGCCGTCATCTTTTAACATTCTTTCAAAGTTGTTTATCCTATTTATTATAGATTTCTTTACGTTTTTTCCCTCGCAGTTTATAAACGCCTTGTAATACCAACTATGATTAAATATTGCCATGTCACCTTTTTTGGGCAGTCTTTCCCAAGAAGCTTTCATAAACGGATATCTCTTGTCCTCTGCCTTAATTCCGGGTTTCACATGCACTTTATAGCCTCTAGGGTCAAGTTCGCTTATAATTTCTCCGATAATTTCGCCTTTGCCCGACGCCGCAAATCCTTCGACAACCACCATAACAGGAATACCTGCATCTTTTAGCGGTTGTTGCAGTTTATACAGCTCTTTTTGCATTGCCTTAGTCTTTTGTTTTACGTCCTCTTTTTGCGCCTTTTCGATTTTGTCTTTAAAAATAATCATAACCTTGTCCTTTCTTGAGCCGAGCTCATATAAACCGAACCACGCCTAAAAACGCCCAAATTGCACCTCTAGCTGCGTTATCCTCTTTGCAATACGCCAGTATTACTTCATCGTCTGCCTTGCTATAGGCACAATTTGGACGTTTTTAGGTCTAAGGATTTTCTGGCAAATGGGTGGGTTTTATAGCAAGGAAAAGCCTTGCGGTAATGCTTTCGCCTTACAAAAGGCTTTGACGAAGATAGAAAGCCTACCCATTTGTCAGAAAACGGGTTTGGTTTATATGAGTTCGGCTAATTTCCGCCGTTTATTCCTATGTCCTGTCCCGTTATATAAGTGCCTTCTTCCCATAAAAATCTTGCAAGCCTTGCAACTTCTTTAGGCTCTCCAAAACGTCCAAGTGGGATTTCATCGCACAGCACCTGTTTTTCTTCGTCACTTAAATGGGCGTTCATCTTGCCCTGTATCGCGCCGGGGCTTATAGAGTTCACCCTAATATTAGACGGTGCAAGCTCTTTTGCAAGCGCCTTGGTCATTGCAATCATTCCGCCTTTTGACGCACTGTAATGAACCTCGCACGAGGCGCCAATTTGTCCCCAAATAGACGAAATATTTATTATCACTCCGTCTTTGTTTTTTATCATGTCTTTTGCCGCCATCTTGCTACACAAAAACGCCGAGCGCAAATTTGTGTTTAGCATATTATCCCACTCACATATATCTATGGTGTCAAATAGCTTTATTTGCGATATTCCAGCGTTGTTTACAAGTATGTCGACACATGAAAACTTTTCGTGAATTTTTAAAAACATGTCCAAAACCTGTTTTTCGTCTTTTAGGTCAGCCCCGATACATAATATATTCTTGTCGGTTTTAAATGTATTTATGTCCGGTTTATTTTTATTGTACTGCAAAACTACATTTTCTATGCTGTCGCTCTCTAAGGCGATTTTCACAAGCCCTATGCCTATGTCGCCCGAGGCGCCTGTAATTAAAATAGTCTTTCCCATCTACATATTCTCCGTTTCGTACTGGATAATCGAAATAGCCGCAAGACCTGCGGTTTCTGTTCTTAAAATACGCCTGCCAAGCGTGACTGTCTCAAAGCCTTTCTCTTTTGCAAGTTCCACTTCTTTTATGTCAAATCCGCCCTCGGGTCCTACAAAAACACTTACTGTGTCTCCACATTTTTTTAGTGTCTCTTTGAGTTTTCCCGCCTTGCCCTCGTAGCAAAACAGTTTTAAACCCTCGGCTTTTTCTACTGCCTCAGAAAATTTTTGCACCCTGTTTACTATGGGGATAAACGCCCTGCCACTTTGCTTTGCAGCCTCTAGTGCAATTTTTTGAAGCCTTAAAAGTTTTTTATCTTTTTTGTCAGATATTTTCGCCACACAGTTTTTAGACTCTACTAAAACTATTTCATACACGCCAAGCTCCGTCGCCTTTTGTACAATTAGGTCAAGCTTATCGCCTTTTGGCAAACATTGGTATAAAGTTATTTTACAGCTAGACTCTACCTCGCTTAGTTTTTTCTCATGTATTTCAACATAAAGCCCGTCTTGCTCTATGCTTGTTATGGTGGCGTTTGCCTCAAAACCTAGTTTATCACACAAAACAAGCTGCTCGCCCACTTTCATTCGCAGTGATTTAGTTATATGCCTTGCGTTTTCACCTGTTATATACTGTGTTTTATCTGCTAAATTTTCCTCAAAAAATCTCGGCATAATAAAAACCTCCTCTCCTAAAATCTTCATATATAAGAATAATAACACAAAATTCCAATTTTTCAAATATGTTAAAAAGTTTTTAATGATTTTTTTTATATCTTATGGTATACTTTAAAAAATATAACTACTCTCAAAGGAGAATTACTTTGAAGAAAATTTCATTAATGCTTTTAGCTATTTTAAGCTGTTTAACTCTAAGCTCTTGCACGGCGCTAATAAACTTTGATGCAAACGCCTTAATGTCTCCTCCAAAAGCCGAAGACGACAGCGAGGCTGTCCATACACTCATGCAACAAGACAGTGCACAGCTTACGTTTGTTTATCCAAAAAGCGGAGACCATCGCTCTGCTATTATAATCAGGGAACAAAGCAGTTTTCCCACAGAATACTCTATCGGGTTTTCCACAAATATCGACGGCGGTGTAAATCTGAAATTTATGATAAAAAACGGCGAGGAGTGGGAAATTGTTCAAACTTTCCAAAACCTTGCAACACAGGTTGACAGGGTTTATTTTGCCGACATGAACGGCGACGGAAGCGAAGAGGTAATTGTCGGTTGGGGTTCACCTCAAAGTATGACGGCAACAATTTCTATTTTCACCTTTTCTGCAAATAAAGTCCTTGAATATCCTTTATCTGAAAACTACAACGAAATCGCTCTTACCGATTTTGACGACGACAATGTTAGCGAACTGTTTTTTGCCACCATTTTCACAGAGGCACAAGAGCAAGAAGGTAAAGACAAGCAGTCCGTCGGAAAGCTATACACCCTAAAAAACAACAGTCTAAATCAGGCGTATTCCGTAGAGCTTAGCAGTTCTGTCACAAGATACAGTCAAAGCCTGTTTTCGCCTATATCGTCAGACCAAAATGCGCTGATTTTAGACGGAACCATGGCAGACAACTCCATGATTTCTCAGGTTATAACCATAGATAACGGCAGCATGGTAAACTCTCTTGCCACCGAAGAGGCAAGTAAGCTAAATTATTTTTACAGGCCTCCTACCGTTTCATACACATCAAGAGACATAGACAATGACGGGATAATCGAGTTTCCTGTTTCCTCACTACAAAGCGTTTATGAAGATAGTGACAAATTAAGCTCTTACAGCTACTATATAGACTGGGTGAAATTCGACAGCCAGACACTCACTACCTCGCTTGTTTTATCTACTATAATTAATACCGACGGAAACTACTTTATAACTTTGCCGCAAGACCACCCCTTTGAGGTATTTTGCACGGCAGACACCACTGTACCACATAAACTTAATTTCTATCACAACGACAGCGCACATAATCAAACCATGATTTTTTCGATAGACTATTTTTCACTTACTGAGTGGGAAGAGTTTGAAGACGAATTTGCACAAAGCTATGTAGTCTTGCTTCAAACTCAGGATGAAATGGTATATGCAGGCCAGCTTCACTCCAATTATCCAGGAGTAAGCGACATAATGAACAGTTTAGAACTTTTATCATAATTATTTGAAAGGCGGAAATTATTTTGCGTAAAATTTTAGTTTGCGAAGACGAACAAAACATAAGAGAATTTGTTGTAATCAATCTTAAAAGAGCTGGTTATGACACCACAGAGGCATCAAGCGGCGACGAGGCTCTTGAAATTTACGACAGAGAAAACAAAGACTTTGACGTGGTCATTTTGGACATTATGACTCCAGGAAAACACGATGGGCTTGCCGTGTGTAAAAAAATCCGTGAGCAAAACGAAAGCGTAGGCATTATTATACTAACTGCAAAAACCCAAGAATTTGACAAGGTAAGCGGCCTTATGATGGGCGCTGACGACTATATGACCAAGCCTTTTTCTCCCTCAGAGCTTTTAGCTAGGGTAGATGCAATTCACAGAAGAGTGCAACAACTTTCACAAAGCAGTGGACAAGGCTTTAAAGAGGAAATTAAGTCTGGCGAATTTACACTTAACCTTAGAAATCGCACTTTCACAAAAGGCGATACTCCTATAGAGCTTACGCAAGTGGAATTTCAAATCATGGAATACTTTTTTGCCCATTCTGGCATGCCTTTAAGCCGCACTGATATCCTAAAACACGTGTGGAGCCCAAGTTATGCCGGCGAAGAAAAAATCGTAGATGTAAATGTAAGGCGTATTAGGATGAAACTTGAGGACGAGCCCTCAAACCCTTCTCATATTATAACCGTATGGGGCATGGGATATCGTTGGGAAGCGTGATAAATTAATGAAATCTACTAAAATTCACGGCAACAGCATTTCCACAAGATGGCTTTTCTCGGGTGTCTTTGTGGTTGTGCTCATACTGATTATATCTATAATTACACTTTCTTTTTCAATTCAAAGCTATGTGTACAACGGAATACAACAAGCACTTTTAGGAAGAAGCGACGAGCTTTTAAATACATTTACTTCCAGCGACGGTTACAAAAACTCCGCTGAATTTAATACAATTTCAAGGGCATATATAGAAAATTTCCCCGATAAAAACAAGCTTGAAATCATGACTATATCTTCAAAAGGTGTAGTGCTTACAACATCTACAGGACTTACCCCAAACAATAATCAAGCAATGCCCGATTATGTAGAAGCTTTAAACTCTGAGTCAAACTACGGATACTGGACAGGTGAACTTGAGACGGGCGAAAAAGTAATGGCTATCACAAGAGTTGTCCGAAACTCTTCGCATAACGTGGTAGGCTCGATTAGATATGTGGTTTCTTTAGAGCTTGCGGACAGCCAAGTCATAACTGCTGTTTTCGCGCTTGCTGTAATAGGTGCATTTATAACCATGTTTATAATTTTATCAGGACTTTACTTTATACGTTCTATAGTCACTCCGATAAAACAGATAAACTTGACGGCTAAGGAAATTGCAAAAGGTGATTTTGATGCCCGAATAGAAAAGCAAAAGGACGACGAAATCGGCCAGCTCATCGATACAATTAACGAAATGGCAAAAGAGCTTGGCAATGCAGAAAAAGTTAAAAACGACTTTATATCCTCTGTTTCCCACGAACTGCGCACACCTCTTACCTCCATAAAGGGTTGGGCCGAAACCTTGCAGGAAGTTCACGACGACAGGGCGAGTTTTGACAAGGGAATGACCGTAATAATAAAAGAGTCTGAAAGACTTTCAGGCATAGTTGAAGAGCTTTTGGATTTTTCTAGAATACAAAGCGGGCGTATGTCTTTGATGCTTAACAAGGTTGATATTTTGTCAGAGCTTGACGAAGCAGTGTTTATGTTCACCGACAGAGCAAGAGGTGAGAACAAAAAACTTGTATACGAAGAAAGCGCCATGCTACCAGAAGTCATGGCAGACGTAAATAGACTTAGGCAAGTATTTGTCAATATTATAGACAACGCACTAAAATACACCTCAGAGGGAGGAACAATTACCATTAGCGCCTTTGAGCGAAATGGGATTGTTTGTATTGCCGTAAAAGACACGGGATGTGGAATACCAAAAGAGCATCTGCCAAATGTAAAAGAAAAGTTTTATAAGGCAAATCAAGTCGTAAGGGGCTCGGGTATAGGCCTTGCCGTTGCCGACGAGATTATGATGTTACACTCTGGCAGGCTTGACATAGAAAGTGCACATGGTTATGGTACCACGGTGAGAATACTTATACCTTCCATAAAAGCCTTGCAAGAAAATCCACAAATTGCAAACGCAACCGAAGTATTAGCCTCTAGTGACACTGTACAACTTGTCACAGAAAAAACAGATAATAGCTAATTTGAAAGGAAATAAATTAATGTCTAAAATCACCTCAATAGGCGGTCAAGCACTCTTAGAGGGTGTAATGATGATGGGTCCTGAAAAAACCGTTGCCGCATTTTGTTCAAAAGACGGCGAAATAAGTACCGAAGAGCTTAAGGTAAAAAGAATTAAAGATAAATTCAAGCCTGCTGGATTTCCCTTTTTAAGAGGAATTTTCAGCATGATAGACACTATGAAAATAGGTATGAGTGCACTTGAAAAATCCGCCGACAAGGCAATGGATGGCGAAGAGCAAGAGGAAGAAATGTCGCGCTTTGAAAAATGGCTTATGAAAAAATTCGGCGATAAAATCACCGGTGTAGTAACGGCAATAGGCGCTATTTTAGGCGTAGGACTTTCTATTTTGCTATTTTTCTTTCTGCCCGCACTTATCTTTAATGGCATAGTATTTCTAGCAGGCGAGCAGATTTCTCCTATGCGTTCGCTTTTTGAGGGTGTTATAAGAGTTATCATTCTCGTGTCCTATATGCTTTTAATCTCGCTAATGCCCGACATAAAAAGGCTTTTTATGTACCATGGAGCCGAGCACAAGACTATATTTTGCTATGAAGCAGAGCTTGAGCTCACCGTTGAAAATGTAAAAAAACAAAAAAGATTTCACCCAAGATGCGGAACCAGTTTTTTGGTTATACTAATTGGCCTTGGAATTATAGTCGGCTTTTTCATTCCATTTGAGAATGTATTTTTAAGAACTGCTGCAAAAGTCTTGACACTGCCTTTAGTCATTTGTTTTGGCTATGAACTAATAAAACTTTGTGGAAAATACGACAATTTTTTCACACGTATAATAGCAGCCCCTGGAATGTGGGTTCAGCGCATAACAACAAAAGAGCCTGACGATAAAATGATGGCAACAGCGATTGCCGCAATGAAAGAAGTTATACCCGAAGACGGTGAAGATTTAGTATGATTTACACTTTAAAAGAACTTTATAATCTATGCAAAAAAGAGCTATCCTCCATAGAGGACTACGAGTTTGAAACTTTAGTTTTAATGGAACATTTTTTTGATGTAAGAAAACAGGATATAATTTTATTTCCCGATAAAAACATAAGTGAATCAAAAGCTTTTTTTGACGCCATAAAAAAAAGAAAAGAGCGATACCCACTGCAATATATCTTAGGATATTGGCATTTCGGAAATTTAACCTTAAGGCTCAACAGCGAGGTTTTAATCCCTAGGGAGGATACTTTAGTTTTAGTTGACGAGGCGACAAGTTATATAGGCGATAAATCTATGACAGGTCTTGATTTGTGCTCAGGCACGGGTGCCGTAGCCCTTGCCATTTGTGATACCTGTAAAAACTCAAAAATAGATGCCATAGAGCTATATCCTATGGCATTTGATATTTTATGCGAAAATGTCAAAAATATAAAACCACAGTCCGTAAAGGCGATAAATGGAGATGTTTTTGATTTTGACCTGATAAAAAATTATAATAACCTAGACTTTATAGTCTCTAATCCGCCTTATATTGAAACTGGCGAAATAGCTTTTTTGCAAGAAGAGGTAAAAAAAGAACCCGTCACAGCCCTTGATGGTGGCAATGACGGATTGATATTTTATGATTTTATTATTAAAAACTACAAAGATTGTCTAAAAAAAGGCGGCCTACTAGCCTTTGAAATAGGCGAAAGCCAAGGAGAAGACGTAAAAAACCTCCTAAAATTAGGAGGCTTTAAAAACATAAGGGTGATAAAAGATTTAAGCGGACATGATAGGGTTGTTTTAGGTTATTTGTAAGGAACGGTCAAGACCGTTCCCTACTAAAAAAATCCCTTTCGGGATTTTTTATTCCAGTCCTTTAAGTTCCTCTATCTCTTTTCTATTTACTCTTATTTGTGAGTCTTTAAGAAGTTTTACATCTGCCACTTTATATACTATTGGTGCGGCGTCGGGGGATTTATCTAGCCTTACAGTGAGTTTTCCGGTGATTAGATTTTGCTCTATTACCGTGCCTTTTCCATCGTCTGTCATTACTATTGCACCGACTTTTGGTGTGTTTTTAAGCAAGTCCATATACGCATCTTGCTCGTATTTTAAGCAACACATAAGCCTTCCGCAGGTTCCTGAGATTTTCACAGGATTTAGTGAAAGCCCTTGTTCTTTTGCCATTTTTATTGAAACTGGTTGGAATGTAGACAAAAAGCTTGAACAGCAAAAAGGTCTTCCACAAACGCCAATTCCGCCTATAAGTTTTGCTTCGTCACGAACGCCTATTTGTCTTAACTCTATTCTCGTTTTAAACTGTCCTGCCAAGTCTTTTACGAGCTCTCTAAAGTCGACCCTGCCGTCAGACGTAAAATAAAATAAAATCTTGCTGTTGTCAAAAGTATATTCGACATCGACTAAGTCCATTTCTAGTCGGTGTTTTTGTATTTTTGCCTGACATATACCAAATGCAGTTTTCTCTTTTTCTTTATTCTCTTCAAGTTTCTTCAAATCTTCTTTTGTAGCAACTCTTTTAAGCGCCTTTAGCGGTTTAACTATCAAATCGTCCGATACATTTGAATTTTGCAAAACGATCTCGCCACACTCTATGCCTCTTGCCGTCTCGACTATTACCATCTCACCTTTTGTAAGGGTTTTTCCCGATGGATCAAAATAGTAGGTTTTACCTGAATTTTCAAACCTTACTCCTATAACTTCTGCCATAAATACCTCCTAGCTAAGTACTGCTTTCTTCATTGTAGCACAAAACGACGTAACAAGCAAACTCATATTTAAGTTTCTTTGGCTATAATCGGCGTACTGCTTGCAAATTTCTTGCAATTTTATCAGTGTTGCCGTCGTAAGCTTTGCACTTAGCATTTTTGCACTTACGCTGTCGCTTCCTATAAATTTATCAAAACCTGCCTTAGCTGTACAGGCGTCTCTAAAAATAAGTACCAAATTTTGTGTCATGGCGTAGAACATTTCCCTGTTTTTTATCAGGCTAGCCGTCTCTGCTAATAAGTTGTGTTCAAGCCCTGTGCAAAGTATTTTAGAAAACTCGCTTGCCTTTTCATGTGCAATTAAGTCAGAGTTTCCCAAAATTTTCGACACACACATTCCAAGGTTTCCTGAAAATATATTCACAAGTTTTTTAGCGCTGTCTATGTCAATGTCATAATTTTCGCATAAATACTTTGCGCCCTCGTCCTCGTCCACGGGGTTTAACATAAAAATCTGTACCCTCGAGCGCACTGTGGTCAAAAGTGTGTCTGGGGATTTTACCGTTAAAATAAATATCGTATTGCCCGGCGGCTCTTCTAAAACCTTTAAAAGCTTGTTTTGTGACGCCTCTGACAGCCTCTCTTTTACAAATAATAGATATATATTAAAATCTGCCTCTTGAGGCGATTTATACGCATCTCTGACTATCTCTTTAATAGTCGCTACCGAAATCGCGCCCGTGACGCCTGTTCCCTCTTCGACTATAATGTCTGGGTGTGCACCTGCCTGTGCCTTTTTACACGCAGGGCATGTACCACAGGGTTTGTTTTCGGACGTGCAAACAACAGCCTTTGCAATAAGCCTTGCAAGGCTGTGTTTACCAAGACCGTACTGACCACTTAGCACCATGGCATGTGGCAGACGATTATTTTCGATTGCTGTGCCTAAAGTTTTTTTCAAACTTTCATTGCCTATAAACCCACTAAAATTCATTTATAAAATTATACCTTTTCAAAGCGGTCGACATCAAGTACAAATATAGTCGCACCACCAACTGTAACCTCAACAGGAAACGCTGCATACATGCCTACGTCCATTGTGGAAGCACTTGGCATAACTTGTGTACGACGGCTAGAATGTTTTGAAACGATTTCTATAATCTCGTCGACTTTTTCGTCGTCGACACCAGAGATAAATGTGGTGTTACCCGCCATTAAAAATCCACCTGTTGTCGCAAGCTTAGTCATTTGAAAACCTGCTTTTGTAATCGCTGAAGAAACAGCACTGCTATCGTCGTTGCTCACTATGGCTAAAATAAGTTTCATGTGTAGTACCTCCTGATTATTTATTAACTATATAATAACACTTCTAAGGAAAAAAATCCAGTAATTTTTTTATCTTTTTTTCCTTATCGCAATCTTTTTTGTGTAAAATATACTTTATCTATCTTTTTCGACAAGAATATTAGTGCAATTATATTAGGAATTGCCAATAGCCCATTAAAGGCATCGCTAAGCTCAAATACATATTCAAGTGGCAATACACAGCCGACAAACGAGGCTATTGCAAAAAGATATGGAAATAAAAACTCGCCTTTTCCCCTAGTTATATAATTAATTCCGATTTTTCCATAATAACTCGTGGCACTCATTGTCGCAAAGGCAAACAGCGCCATACATAGATTTATCCCAAAAAATCCAAAGTCGCCAAGTGCTGCACCAAAGGCAGTAATGCTTAAATACTCGTCGCTTCTAGTAAAAGTTGCAAGCAGTATGCAAATTCCCGTGACACTACACATGACTATCGTATCCATAAAGACTTGAAAAATTCCAAGACATCCAAGCTCCTTTGGATTTTTTCCCGATACATTAGAAAAAGCCATTGCCGAAAGCCCAAGCCCTGCCTCGTTTGTAAATACTCCACGTGAAATACCTACTTTCATCGCTACAAACATTCCTCCGCCAAGTCCTCCCTCTAGCGTAAATGCACCAGCGAGTATTTCGTTTATAACCGACGGCAAATTGTGACGAAATTTCACAATTATCACAGTGCACATTGCAAGAAAAAACAAGGTCATCAAGGGGACTAAGACCTCAGAGAGTTTTGCCACGGCTTTTATTCCTTTTTTAGAAAGAAAAAACATTACCACTGCCAAAAAAACTCCGCTTAAAATCGGCGATATATTAAGTGCCTGTGTGGCAGTAGAAAAGGAATTCGCCTGCGCCATATTGCCCATTGCAAGACAAGACAGCACACAGCCTGTACCGTAAATAAAACACAAAATCTTGCCCTTTGGCAGTTTTTTTATGTACGAAAACGCGCCTATGTCACTGCCTTTGAATTTTTGGGCTAGGGCAACCTCATAAAAAACTGTCATCATCCCAAAAAATGCGGATACCCACATCCAAAATATTGCACCTGCCCCTCCCACGCTTATCGCAAGTCCTACGCCGACTATATTTCCTGTGCCTATGGAGCCTGCGAGCGCTGTGGTGAGGGCTGCAAAGGGCGAGATAGAGTTTTCATCGCTTTTATCGGTGCGAAAGCACTCTTTTGTCCAATAAAAGAACTTGCGCACCTGAAAAAAGCCTGATGAAAAACTCAGCTTAATTCCTGTTAGGAATATAAGAAACAGGACGTGATAGCCCCAAAGTATATTTACAAAAAGTTTAAGCATGGTAAGGTATGCCAAAATATATACATAGGCTCTCCACTAAATTTTCGGCTATTGCCTCTAAATTGTCCTTTAGCCACTTTTCGTCGTCGGGATTATCGTGAAATCCTAGCTCTGCCAAAACGGCCGGTGCATTTGTTTGGTTGAGTTCTGCTAGCCTTGTTGTAGGCACTGGTCTTACTTTTTCAGGCAGTGGATAGATTTTTTTCATATTCTCCGACATAATTTCCGCCGCCTTTTTACCCCAGTAACTAAATTCAAAATAATACATATCGACACCCCTCACCTGTCCGGAAACACTTTCTGGTGCGGCGTTAGAGTGCAGTGCCACATGCAAATCATAGTAACCCTCATTAGATTTTCTTATAGATGCACCCACAGAAGTGTCTGGCGTGTTTCGTACATAGGCTATGTTGTTTTTTGTGAGCAGTGGCTCCATTAAATCTGCAAGTTTATTCATATACTCCTGTTCGTTTCCCTCGGTGTAATATAAATTTGCAGGTTGTGTAGACGGGCTTAAAAAAATAATTGGCATATTGTCCTCCTAAAGTATAAAAATAAAAACCTCAGCGATAATATATAATCGCCGAGGCTCAATTTTATTCCACATACTGCCCAAAAAACC
>CAYJIA010000003.1:7086-35460 GCA_964370115.1 uncultured Eubacteriales bacterium | reverse complement strand
GTCTTGTACTCCAAGAAATTTTCTATATCGGTAAAAACTTTTTCTCTCTCGTTTTCTGTCAAAATAGCGTGGCGCATATTCGGATACAAAATAAGTTCGCAGTTGTGCTCGCTTTTTATTAGTTTAGCCGCCACTTTTCGCACGCCTTTACCCATGTCACCCACGGGGTCTAACGTTCCAGCAAGCATTAATATCGGCAAGGATTTTGGCACATCTTTGTACCACTGTGCGTCGTTTACCCTTTGTAGCATATAGAGCATTTCAAGATATCCCGACACAGTAAGTGGAAAACCACACATAGGGTCTTTTGTATACCTGTCTACTTCCTCTTCGTTGAAGGTCAGCCAGTCGTTTGGTGTCTTCGGGTTCTTTATCCCTTTTAAAAAATCTTTTCCAACGCTTTTTGACACTGTCTTGCTCTTACCTTTCACTCCATGGCGCATGACTGCATTTTTTAAGACCTGACGCTGCAAAAACCACGCCCTAGCCGAAGATCCTGCCGAGGTTCCACTTATCACCGCCCCTGCAAGTCCGTGTCCGTACTTTGTTATGTAGTCTCTTGCAATAAATGAGCCCATGCTGTGCCCTATTATAAAATACGGCAAGTTCTTGTACTCGCTACAAGCCATTTTTTTAAGTTTTCTAACATCTGCAACGACATTGTCAAGTCCACCGGGGAAAAAGTATCCAAACTCGTCTCCTGCCTTAACTGTTTTGCCGTGCCCTAAATTATCAAAAATATATACCAAAAAGTTTCTTTCCACCAAGTACTTGCAAAACTCGTCATATACTACTCCGTGCTCTGCCATTCCGTGAATGATATGCACTATGGCTTTAATTTCGCCACTCGGGACATATTTTCTTGTAAAAATCTTTTGACCCTCTACCGCTGAGTCAAATGTAAATTCAATGTACTTAAACATATTCTTTTCCCCCTATCTAAGTTTATAGTGAAATTATTATTACTGCTAAGTAATGGCACACACTGCCTAAGAACACAAAGATATGCCACACGCCGTGGACATAAGATTTCTTTTTACCGATTCCGTATAAAACCGCTCCAAAAGTATACATAGCACCGCCCGATATTAGAAACACAAACGGATAAAACCCTGCATTTTCTATAAAGCTGCCGATTACAAACACTATCATCCAGCCCATTACAAGATAGCACACCATGGAGAATTTTTCAAATCTTTTCATGTCTATAGAAACCAAGGTGATGCCGACTATTGCGCAAGTCCAAATGACACTGAGCATTACTATACCCGTGACAAAGTCTAGGCAAAGCAAGGTAATTGGCGTATATGTCCCTGCAATTAAGAGAAAAATCGCACAGTGGTCTAGTATTTGAAAGACTTTTTTCGCCTTGTTAATCCCCAGTGCATGATAAAGTGTCGACACCGTGTACAAAATTATCATACATCCGCCAAATATGCTAAGGCCTGTTACCACCTCTGCTTCTTTTCTGCAAAAAACCAAAGCTAAAACAAGTCCTGCAATAGATATAAGCGCCGGTATGCCATGGCTTATTGCCGAGAATATTTCTTCCCCTAAAGAATAAAGCGGAAGTTTTAATTTTGTTCTTTTATTTATACGTTCGATATATTTTTCTGATTTCCCAAGCATTTTTTTTACTGTTGTCATATACTCTTTCTCCTTTTGTATATTTAAGTTTATTATAACATAACACAGTAATTTTTCAACGCTAGGAAGTTTTATTCACAAAATGTTTATTATTGCTTTACTTTTGCATATTGCCATGATAAAATACTTTGGCGGTACATAAATCGGGTTGCTATAAAAATTTTGCATTTTGTGACATAGCCCTAAATCGTTTTTAACAATAGCTGTCTTTTGCAGAGCAACCCAAAAGGAATAAACACTGAATTCCATTACAATTCATATTTTATAGCTTATTCCTTAATTTTCACCACTCACACAAGGAGGAGAATATGAAAAAGAAAAATATATCAATTTTAAGCTTTATACCATTTACAAAAGGATTTAGGCTAAGCTTTATATTTGCAGCACTCTTAGTGCTTTTCGGTGTATTTGCAAGTTATCTTACACCACAAATTATAAGAATAACCGTAGACTCAGTCATAGGCACAGACCCATTTGCCTTGCCGCCGTTTATTGTAGAAATAATAAATTCACTTGGCGGACGTGACTTTTTGGTTGGACATATAGTTTTTTGTGCACTTGCAACTTTATCACTTGCAGGACTTGCGGCTCTGGGCGATTTTGGCTCGAGGACTCTTCTTGCACGAGGCTGTGAGGGCACTATCGAAAAAATCCGCAACAAGTTATTTGGACATATACAAAAACTGCCATATAGCTGGCACACAAACAACAAGACAGGCGATATAATCCAGCGCTGTACAATGGATGTTGACCTTATAAGAACCTTTGTAAGCGATCAACTTATGGGTCTTGTAAGAACTGTCGCTCTAATTGTAATAGCCTTGACACTTATGTTTCCTATGAATTTCACCATGTCTATGATAACCGTAGCTTTTATCCCCGTAACTCTAATATATTCAATAGTTTTTTATGTGATTACAGCAAAAAAATTCAAATTTGCCGATGAGTGCGAGGGCGAGCTTACTTCTGTTGTTCAAGAAAATCTCACAGGCGTAAGGGTTGTAAGGGCTTTCGGACGTGAAAGATTTGAAATTGATAAGTTTAACAAGAAGAACGAAGAATTTGCAGGCCTTTGGGTAGAACTCGGAAAAGTCATGGGGCTTAACTGGGGACTTGGCGACTTAATTTCGTTTTCACAGGTCATGGTAGTGCTTTTAGTCGGAACAAATTTTGCAGTGGCCGGAAGCATTACAGCAGGCGAATTTTTAGCATTTGTGGTTTATAACAGCATGTTAATTTGGCCTATAAGAAATTTGGGTCGTATTTTGTCCGAGCTTAGCAAAACTAAGATAAGCGCAATAAGACTTTTCGACATTTTAGACGCAAAGGAAGAGGAAAACTGCAAAAATCCACAAAAAACCGATATGTCAGGCGACATAGAATTTAAAAATGTCAGCTTCTCTTATATTGAAACTGCCGAAACCTTAAAAAATGTCAGTTTTAAACTAGAGGGCGGAAAAACCCTTGGAATTTTAGGCGCTACGGGCAGCGGAAAGTCTACGCTTATGTACCTTTTAGATAGACTTTACGAACTGCCAAAAGAAAACGGAAGCATCACAATAGGTGGCGTGGATATTAGAAATTTACACCTAGATGACTTGAGAAAAAACATAGGAATAGTGCTTCAAGAGCCGTTTTTATTCTCAAAGAGCTTTAAAGACAGCATAGCCGAGGGCGCGAAAGATCACGAAAACAGCTTAGAGCAAGTCCGTCATTATGCAAATATGGCTGTAATCGACTCGACCATTTCAAATTTCTCAGAAGGCTACCAAACACAAATCGGAGAAAGAGGCGTCACGATTTCGGGCGGTCAAAAACAGCGTGTGGCAATCGCAAGAATGCTCATGCAAGACACACCGATTAAAATATTTGACGATTCGCTGTCCGCTGTCGACATGGAAACCGACGAAAAAATTAGAAATTCTATAAACACAAAAGTTAAGGGAACCACAATAATAATTGCACATAGAATTACGACTATTATGAATGCAGATTTAATTATAGTAATGGACAAAGGTGAACTTGTCCAAAGTGGCACCCATGACCAACTTATACAAAAAGAAGGAATTTACAAAAAGATTTACGACACCCAAAAATCGGGTGATGATAATTAGGAGGCAAATATGGATGAAAACCAAATAAAAGGTTCTTCTCTTACCACTTGGAAAAAACTTATGCCTTTTATAAGGCCATACTGGGGCAAAATCATTTTGCTTTCGGCTTTGATGATAGTGGTTGCGATATCCGACACAGTAATCCCACTGCTCTCGGGTTTTGCCGTAGGTAATTTTATAGAACCAAAAACCACCGACGGCATCTGGTCCTTTGTACTTTTATGTGTCGTTATAGTCCTCATACAAGGCCTTAGCACCATAGGTCTTGCAAGACTTGCACTTAAAGTTGAAATGTACATAAGCCGTGACATGAAAAAGGCAATGTTCGAGCATCTTCAAACTTTAAGCTTCGACTACTACAACACGACACCTGTCGGAACAATAATGGCAAGGGTCATGAGTGACACCAATAAAATAGGCTCTGTCTTTGCTTGGAGCCTTGTAGATATTGCGTGGAGCGGCACGGCAATCATAGGCTACATAACCGTAATGTGCTTTGTAAACATTAAACTTGCGGTTTGGATAATCGCAATAATCCCAGTAGTAGGAGTTTTGACCTTTATTTTTCAAAGAAAAATATTAAAAACTAACCGCGAAGTAAGAAAAGTAAATGCAGAAATGACAAGAACCTATAACGAAGGGATAAGCGGTGCAAAAACCTCTAAAACCTTGGTAATAGAAGACAAAAACCTAAGAAGTTTTGAGGCTGTCTCTGACAAAATGAAATTTACATCTAAGAGAGCCATTAAACTAAATGCTATTTATATTCCTTTAGTTGCCTTTATAACCTCGCTTGCCGTAGCTTTTATTTTAACTTCTGGCGGTAACATGGTAATAAACGACTGGATAGACGTGGCACAGCTCACAATTTTTATAAACTACGCACTGGTCATTGCAGACCCCGTACAACAGCTTGCTAGAACGCTTTCAAACTTTATTGCAACTCAGGTTAACATAGAGCGTTGTAATTATATTTTAGAACTAAAACCTCAAGTTGACGACAGCGATGAAGTAAAAGCTAAATACGGCGATGTGTTTAATCCAAAAAAAGAAAGTTGGGAGCCTATAGACGGACATATAACATTTGATGACGTTACGTTTATGTACTCTGACGGCACAGAAAACGTACTTGAAAACTTTAATTTAGACGTACCAAAAGGCACAACCGTCGCAATAGTCGGTGAGACAGGCGCTGGCAAGTCTACTTTAGTAAACCTAGCATGTAGATTTTTTGAGCCGACAGGCGGTAGGGTTTTAATTGACGGTGTAGACTATAAAGAGAGAAGTACTTTGTGGCTACACAGCAACATAGGCTATGTACTGCAAACCCCTCACCTGTTCTCAGGTTCTGTAAAAGAAAATATAAGATACGGAAAACTAGACGCGACAGACGAGGAAATAATAGCGGCTGCAAAGCTTGTCAGCGTGCATGAAACAATTATGCGAATGGAGCACGGATATGACAGCGAAGTAGGCGAAGGCGGAGACCAGCTCTCGACAGGAGAAAAACAGCTTATCTCTTTTGCAAGGGCAATACTTTCAAACCCTGCAATATTCGTGCTAGACGAGGCCACCGCCTCGATAGACACAAAGACAGAGCAGTTAATTCAAGAGGCAATACAAACAATGCTTGGCTCAAGAACTTCTTTCCTCATAGCACACAGACTTTCAACCATCAGAAAAGCGGATATAATTTTGGTAGTTAAAGCAGGTAAAATTATAGAGCGAGGTACCCACAAAGAGCTACTTTCACAAAAGGGATATTACGCAGACCTTTATAATAAGCAGTTTGAAAAAGAGGCTGCTGTAAAAATTTTGAACCAATAAGATAAATTTTTCTTGAAATTTTGTTATTTTGTGGTACAATAACAGTATAAATTTGTTTTTACATTTTTATAAATTAATTTAACGGAGGTGTTCATGATGGCATATGTAATAGGTGAAGCTTGCATTTCTTGCGGCGCATGTGAGGCAGAATGTCCAGTAGGCGCAATCGCAGAAGGCGCAGGTAAATACGAAATCAATGCAGATTCTTGTGTTGATTGTGGCGCATGTGAGGGTTCATGTCCAGTAGAGGCTATAACAGCCGGCTAATTTTAAAAATTAGAAAAATTAAGGAGGTTGTGGACAAGTTTCACCACCTCTTTATTTTTTAGTAAATAGAGGGATTTCACATGGAAAATAACATAAACGGTAAATGGGAACCGCTTGGAAAAAACCATAAAATATTTGTCACAAAGGAACATACTTTTAATACCGATACCATACTGCTTGCAAACTTCTGTGCACCAAGACATAAGGATATTTGTGCAGATTTTGGCACTGGTTGTGGTACAATTCCATTTATTTGGCATATTAGATATAAACCAAAGCATATAACGGCAATAGAGCTACAAAAGCTTGCATACGAGCAGGCTAGGCTTTCTATCTCCGAAAACAAAATAGAAAATATTGATTTGCTTAATGCAAATATTAATGATTATAAAAGCTACCTAAAGTCTGGCAGTTTCGATTTAATCTCCTGCAATCCACCCTATAAGGCAAAGGGCGCAGGGCTTAAAAACAAAGTGGAAAACCTAAGGCTTGCAAGACACGAGGACGAGCTCAGTATAGACGAGCTTGCAAAAGCGGCACGATATGCCCTAAAATTTGGCGGTAGGCTTTGCATTTGCCAAAGACCCGAAAGACTAAGCGATATCATGTGCATATTTAAAGAGCACAAGCTAGAGCCAAAAAGGCTTAGGCTTGTACAACAAAGAAAAGACAAGGCGCCGTTTCTATTTTTGCTAGAGTGCAAAAGTGGCTCAAACACAGGTCTTGTGATAGAGCCAACATTGTTTATAGAAGAAGACGGTGAGTTTTCTTCCGAAATGCTAGAAATTTACGGAAATTATAAGGAGAACGAACAATGAGTGAAAAAAACAAAATAGAAAAAGGCACTCTTTATATAGTTGCGACACCAATAGGTAACTTGTCGGACTTTTCGCCAAGGGCGGTGTCGATTTTAGAGCAGGTGGACTTCATAGCAGCAGAGGACACAAGAGTCAGCGTAAAACTGCTCAACCATTTTGGGATAAAAAAACCGCTAATAAGCTATTTTGAGCATAACAAAATGCAAAAAGGTGACTACATTTGCGATAGACTTCTGTCTGGTGAAAGCTGCGCGCTAGTCTCTGATGCAGGAATGCCGGCGGTATCTGACCCTGGAGAGCTATTGGTCATGCAATGTGCCGAAAAAGGGATTAAAACCATTGCTATACCGGGCCCTAGCGCCTTTGTATGCGCACTTGCCGTGTCGGGGCTCACCACGGGTAGATTTTGCTTTGAGGGCTTTTTAAGCATGAACAAAAGAAATAGACGAAAGCATTTAAGCGAGATCGAAAACGAAACCCGCACCATGATTTTTTACGAAGCACCGCACAAACTCTTGTCGACTTTAAAGGATTTTCTTGAAACTTTAGGCGACAGGAAGATAAGCCTAGTAAAAGAAATAAGCAAAATCCACGAACAAGTTTTCAGAACCAGTCTAAAAACTGCCGTGGAGTTTTACAGTGAAAATCCGCCAAAAGGCGAATTTGTATTGGTTTTAGAGGGAAAGTCAAAGGACGAAACAAGCGACGCCTACACCCTAGAAGACGCAGTGAAAATTGCCCTTGAAAACATAGAAAACGGAATGTCAAAAACCGAAGCCGCAAAATCCGCCGCCGCTTTTACTAAAATCAAGAAAAATGAGATTTATAGGTTAGTGATGGATAGTTAATAATTAATAGTTAATAGTTAATAAGTAATGTGAAATCGGGTGGAATCCACCCGATTCTTATATTTTAAAAACGCCTCAGGCGTTTTCACCACAATTATTCATTATTAATTATTCATTATTCATTAATTTCATAGCTCACATATGCAAATTTTCTACTGCATGGGGACCAGCTGTTTACATTTATTGTGCCTTGTCCACCGAATAGTTTTACCAAGGTTTTTGGCTGCCCACCTTTAGAGTCCATTATTCTTAGCTCCACATTTCTGTGTGGTTCGTGCTGATGTGTTTCTAGGTCTCCTTTTTTGTAGGCTATCATCAATACTTTTTCGCCGTCGGGTGACACGTGTGGGAACCATGTATTTCTGTCCTCATCAAAGGTCATCTGTTTTACATCGCTTCCGTCTGCATTCATTCTAAAGGCTTGCATAAGACCGTTTCGGTTAGAGTTAAACCAAATGTATTTTCCGCACGGCGAATACTCAGGCCCGTCCTCTTGTGCCGGCATATCGGTAAGGCGCACTTCCGCTTCACTGCCGTCTGCCTTAATAGTAAACACATTAAACCTATCGCCTCTTTTTGCACAATAACAAAGTGTTTTCATGTCGGGTGACCAGCCGTGTAAAAAGCTCCAGCCTATAGGCGTAATCAGCCTTACCTCTTGTGGCTTTTCAAACGGACATATATAAATCCTTGACTGTCCGTCTTCTTTTGTCATATGCGAAACGGCAATGGATTTTCCATCTGATGACAAAACATGGTCGTTATTACAGTTGTCGCAAAGCCCTGTATCAATTACAGTTATTTCTTTAGTTTTTATATCAAGATTATAGATTTTTCCCTTGCTGTTATATACTAAACTTTTGCCGTCGACCGACCAGTTTGGAGCCTCTACTAGGTAGTCAAATTTAATCACATCGCAAATTTCGCCTGTCTCTAAATCGTAAATGTGTATAGTCGATTTATCGTTTTCTCTGCTGTCATAAGCCATAAAAACCCCTCCGAATTTATCTTTCTACTTCCCCGTTTATAATGCGCTTGCCTTTTCTCTCTTTAAGCGCTTTTACCAGTTCTTCGCTTGTTAAAATAGGTTTTTCAAATGCCATACCCGCCATCCCGACAGGGTCGCTTACATTGTGAATATCACCGCCCGACATCTGATAGATGTCGTATTTTTTTGCGAAAATTTCGCCCTCTTTATTGTCTTTCTCGCTTGTAAAAAAGTTAAACGTCTCCATTGCATCTAGGCAGTCTATTTGTGGCATCACATTTGGATTTATATATCCCGCTTTTCTAAACGGATGCGCCTGTGACAAAAATCCGCCATTTTCTCTTACGAGTTTTGCATATTCTTTTAAAGGCATTAGGTGAATATTTTCGTGTGCCTTTAAAAACTCTGGTGTAATTCCATAGGTCAAAACTTCTTTTCCGTCACCATAATAATGCTCTATTCCAAAAAACACAGTAAAGTCTTTTGGCGCGTGTTTTTTTGCCCTTAAATATGCGTTTTCATAACATTCAATTTTTTCTATCCAAGATAAATTTCTTGGCACGCAGTGATTTCCCATTAAAAAATGATTTGTAAAAACCATTCCGCTATATCCTTTTTTTACATAGGCGTCTACCATCTCTTCGGGTGTGTTTTCTGCACAGGCACTGCAAAGCCTGTCGTGGCAGTGAAATTCATATTTATAGTACATTCTATTATTCCTTTAACTTTTTCTTGTTTCCATCTTCGTCTACTAGATATGTGTTTTCAAGGTTGTTTCTAAGACTTCCCGTGACGCTTAAAATATACTCACGCCTTAGCTCTTGTCTCTCTTTTGCCTCTTCTTCTGTAAGTTCTCTTACTTTTGCCTCTCTGGCAAAATAATTAATTCTATCTATTTTACTTTGTTCCATATTTCCTCCTATATAATATTACTCATATACTGCAAAAACACAGCACTTCTCTTTAAGTCTTCAATAAAATCGCCATCACTTGCATCTTGATCTATAACTGTCGACATATAAGGCTTTACAAGGCTTAACACCGTCTTTGTATTTACACAGCCTTGTCCCAAAACTGCAAATATTTCGTTTCCTTCTTTTTCTTTAAAGTTTGGCACTAAGTCTTTAAAGTGCACACCCCTTATTCTATCCGCTTTTTTATTCACAAAGCTTGCAGGGTCTACACCACCATACAATAGCCATCCCGTGTCGGGTTGGGCATAAATTTCCGGCGCGTTGTCTATTATCCACTCATAAAGGCTTATGTCCCCTACCCTTTGTTTTGAGTCCTCGCCTAAATTATGTAGCCAAAGTTCAATTTTTTCTGTCCCCAAACCTATAGCACAGTCGTTTATATCTTTAGCGAAGCTTTCTTTGTCTGAAAATCCGTATTCTGCGGTATTAAAAACATAGGATGTAATCCCAGATTTTTTCGCAGTTTCTATCATACTATCTTTACATTTATCTAAATCAGAGTAAAAGCAATGTGCGCTTGTTAAATACATCCCTAAGTCCTTAAGCATTTTTGAAAAACCCTCTACCTCGTGCGGTAGCCACAGTAAATCGGGAAGTCCTGCAAAAAAGTCGTTTCCAGCATCTATCGCTTTTTGCCTAAATTCTTCAGGCTCGTCAAAAAGTATGCAAGGCTCTACTTGTAAAATTCCCGCGTCACGCAAAGCCATACAAAACTCTTTAGGATTTTTTCTAAAATCTTTCATACAGCCAAAAATTTGAACACCAACTATCATATTTCACCCTCCAAAGATTTATTAATTTCTTTTCTATTTTGAAGCCAAACGGCAAACTGTGCACCAAAAAGCAAGATATAAACGCAGATAAAAAGCCAAAACATCAGTGCTATAAGAGAGGCAAGCGTTCCGTATATTACCGAGTAGTCAATAAAGTTTTCTACGGCAAAAGAAAATACTGTCGAAAACGCTGCCCAGCCAAAAGATGCCAAAACTGCACCAAAAAAACAATTTTTAAGGCTAATTTTAGACTTTTGCACTAGCAGTTTATAAAGACATGTAAAAAACACGGCTAAAATAACCACGCCTATCACCCATTTAAACCCCAAAAAATTTAACGAAATATTTATATTAAAATAATCAAAGACATTTTGATACACAGCACTACCTATTAAAAGCAATATCGTAGTTGCCGCAAGCACTGCGATAAACACAAATGTGTATAATATCGCCGCTATTCTAAGCCTTATAAAATTTCTTGTTTCGTTTACATCAAATATGACATTAAGCCCTTTTAAAAGCGCTAGCATAGCTTTTGACGACGACCAAATGCAGGTAAGCGCCGATATTGACAATATCGCTATTGGCTCGCCCACTATGCCCAGCGCCTCGCTAAAAACTCCTGCAACATCGCTTGGCAATAGCTCTATTACAAGCAAAAGCAAATTTTCACCGTTTACATTTATCACATGTAAGATTGATAAAAAAAACAGTACAAACGGTATAAAAGAAATTATCATAAAATACGACACATGCGCAGAAAAAGTCTCTAAACTGTCTTTTTCATTTTTATTTAAAAACCACTGCACATTCCCTATAATCTTTTTTACCACTGTGAGCCCTCCGACTTACTTCATTCTTTTTAAAATATCTCGGTTTTCTTTTGCGTAGATAAGTCCTGAGTAAAAAGAAGTAAAGACCGAAATAAACATAAACACTTCACCGATTATGTAAAAAACAAACTCATGCCCCTCAAAAAGGCTTATCATTCCACGCCCTGACATTTCGTCTACGTAACCTAATGCGATAATTACAACAATTGCAATTATTTGAGAAACTGTTTTAAGCTTGCCCCAAATATTCGCAGCTATTACTTTTCCACCACTTGACGCAACTAACCTAATGGATGTCACTGCAAATTCTCTAAACAAAATAAGTATTACAAACCATACATTTGTAAGCCCCAATGCGACAAAGCAAATAAGAGCAGACATTACCATTATTTTGTCGGCAAGTGGATCCATTATTTTTCCGAAGTCGGTCACTAGGTTATCCCGCCTTGCAATTTTCCCGTCTAAATAATCCGTATAGGCTGTAATCGAAAATATTATTAGTGCTATTAAGTAATGATGTCCAATACTTGGCATCAGTAAAAAAAAGCAAAACGCAGGTACTAAAGCTATTCTAAGCACTGTCAGTTTGTTAGGTAAATTCATTTCTTTCTTCCTTTTCAAGTTGATACTGCAATTGTATCACAAAAATGATTATAAAAAAAGACTAAATTTAAAAACTGCGCTACTTAAATTATGTTTTAAAGTGCCCGTTATCATCGCCTGATTTGTATTTTTGTCTAACAAACTCGACAAACTGTTTTACATCGCACCACGCCTTGTCGTCGATATCGCCACCAAAAAGTGCAATTTTTAGCTCTGTGTCTGAAATTTCTTTCCTGCTGTTTGCCCCCTTTACTAAATAATCTGTGTCTACCCCAAAATAACTTGCAATTTTCTGAAGCGTTTCAAGCGATAAAGACTCGATTCTCCCATTCTTCAAATCGGTCATACTCCCCCTCGGTGCACCGCTTTCTTTGCACATTTTTGTCATATTTACCCCTTTTTTTCTGCATAAATCAGCAATAATTTCATATGTCCGTGACATATTATCCCCCCATTTTCATTAATTCTACACAAAAATACGTAATATCGTAAAATAATATTGACATTTACGAATTGTCGTATTAAAATATAGACACGATTACGTCATTACGTAACTTACGCTTACTATATTACGTGCATTAAAACTTGTCAACAAATAGTGAAAATCGCTCTCATTCCTAAAATGGAAAATTAAACAAATATTAAGGGGGAAAAACAATGACTAAAAGAGAACCACAATTCGAGTGCCCACTTCCGACAAAATGCATATACGACGACTATCTTCGCACCGGTGTCCATTACTGCTCTAAAGGACACTGCATACATAAAAGGCTTTTGCGCACGCAAATTGCAAGGCAAATTCACCAGCTTGTAAGCATTAAAAACATAAGCCCCAGACAAAGCCTTCAGCTTCGTGAACTCAAGGAAAAGTATGCAAAAACTCTCTCGTGTGACGATCACCAAACCAGTAATCTTCCTCGTTTTGAACAATTTAGAGAGGGGAAGTTTTAAAATGGAATTTAGAGATTATCCAGGGCTTGCACCTTTTTGGGAACAAATCCACTTACGCCTTGCGAAAAAACAAGACATCAATCCAAACGAAAGCCATATGCCACAATGCGGAAAATGGCAACCCAAACTAGGTTTTACCAGCGCAAGCGCCGACTTCACCCAGCACTTGTCGCTTGGCAGTTATTATAAAATCGGGCAGATTTGCATGCTGTCTTTTAAACTTCGCGCTTCTATTTTAGGCGTAGTTTCTGACGATTTAGTAATAAACGGTCTTCCTTTTTCGGCAAACAGCGACACCGCCTTACCGTCGGTTTTAAATCTTCACAGCAACTATGGTAAAATCATTTCAAACGAATCGGTACTTTTAGTTTATCCGTCAACAAATTTTGTCACTGTTAAGAATTGCAAAATACAAGGTAATAGCGATTTTACCCCCGAGAACTTAGAAGTTTGGGGAAGTGGCATATACATTACAGATTAAGAGGTAACTATGGGAAATAACGAGGTTATAATCGCACTATTATCTTTTATAGGAACTTGCGTGGGTTCTTTTGGTGGAATAATAACCGCCACGAGGCTGACAAACTACAGATTAAAACTCTTAGAACAAAAGGTAGACAAACACAATCACTTTGCAAGTCGACTCCCCACCATAGAGCTTCAAATTGAATCTATACACCAAAGGCTCAACACCCTAGAAAGACTCAAGTAAAACTTGTAAATTTTATGATTTTCTGTTATGCTGTAAAAAAAACGAAACGGAAATCATTAAATGAAACAGAAATTGCTAATTTGTGCCTTAAATTCCAAATATATACACTCCTCCCTTGCCCCGTGGTGTCTTTACGCAGGCATTAAAGCCTATGGAAATGCCGATATCGATGCAAAAGTCTTTGAGTCAACTGTAAACCGAAGTTTAGCGGACATAAAAGACGAAATTTGTCGAAACAAGCCGCAAATAATTTCTTTTTGCACCTATATTTGGAATATAAACTATATTAAAGAGCTACTGCCTTTAATTAAGGCAGAGCTCTCACATGTAAAAATAATACTTGGTGGCCCCGAAGTAAGCTTTAATCCCGTAGAGGTCATGAACTCTCTGCCCGAAGTAGATTTTATACTTTGTGGCGAGGGTGAGGAGAGCTTTCCCGCGCTTATTAATTCTATTTGTGAAAGCTCATCTTACGAAAACGTCTCAGGACTTTGCACAAAAGCGGGCAATACCCTTATACAAAACGGCATTGCTCAAAATAAATTACAGCCACCGTCCCCTTATTGCAAGGAATATTTCGACGCCCTAGGAGGAAGGATTTCTTATATAGAAACTTCCCGAGGATGTCCGTTTTCTTGCGCTTTTTGCCTTTCTGGGGCTTATTCTAAGCTAAAATTTTTCCCTTTGGACGAAGTAAAAAAAGAGATAGTCGCACTTTCAAATTCTGGAACAAAGACCGTTAAATTTGTCGACCGAACCTTTAACGCCAACCCAAAAAGAGCACTTGAAATAGTAAATTTTATAGTAAATTCAAAAGAAATACCACCGCATATCTGCTTTCACTTTGAAATAGCAGGCGATATTTTGAGCGAGGAATTAATACTTGCATTTAACAATGCACCAAAAGGCAGGTTTCAGCTTGAGATAGGCCTACAAAGCTTTAACGAAAAAACCTTGGAAGCCGTAAACCGCAAGACCGACACAAAAAAACTTATCAAGAATATTAAAAGGCTTATTTCTCCACAAAATATACATGTACACATAGATTTAATTGCAGGGCTTCCACTAGAAAACAAGGAAAGCTTCTACAAGGGGCTTGACATGGCATACGAATTAAAGCCACATATGCTGCAAATGGGTTTTCTAAAAATTTTACATGGCAGTGACATGGGGCAAAACAGAAAAAAATACCCCTGCGAGTACTCGAACACTGCGCCTTATATGATAAAATCCACACCTTACCTCTCAGAAAGCGACTTAGACGAGCTTTTAGACGTCGAAGACGCCCTCGACAGACTTTATAACAGCGGTAGATTTAAACACAGCTTAGAATTTGCCATAAACAGCCTTAATATGCCTTTGCACAAGCTCTTACTGCACTGTACAGGGTATTTAGGTGGTGAAAATTTAAGCCTAGACGCTTACACAGAGCGCCTATTCATTGCGCTTTCAGCACTTTTAGACAAGGGCGCGCTTCGTGACTTGCTAATCATCGACAGGCTTTCTACAAATGCCTCGGGTAAAATCCCTAACTGTCTGCAAATTTCAGACGAAAATTTACGCAAGGCAAAGCAGTTTGTCACAAAACAAAAACCCCTTAAAAAAGGGGTTAAGAGAACGGTCGCCTTGCTTTACACAAAAAATAAAATCGTTTATTGTGATTATGAAAATAAAGACTTGGTAACAGATGAATTTACGCTGAAATTTTTGGATATTCCAAAAACTTGGGATTAAGAAATTATGCTGTACTCCAAATTTTCCCATAAAATTTTCACTCCGACATCACTGCCCTCGGGCAAAAGCGCAAGGGCTATCATAAATAGTTCCTCGCTTTGTATGTCTATTCTTTTTAAATATGCGTAGTCGCCCTTTATGCTGTCGACTACATAACTATATGGTCCCATAAAATTCTCCTTTATTCTTAGAAAGTGGTGTATATATGAAAGATTTAACTCAATTTTCACGCTCAGAGCTCATTTTGGGCTATGAGTCCACCGAAAATTTAAACCAAAAGCACGTTGCCGTTTTTGGCATAGGTGGCGTTGGCGGTTCCTGTGTCGAAGGTCTTGCACGCGCTGGAATTGGCACATTCTCACTGTTTGACAATGATAATGTAAGCCTTACTAATATAAACAGGCAAATAATCGCCACGCACTCCAGCATAGGCAAGCCAAAAGTCGAGGTGATGAAAGCGCGCATATTAGACATTAACCCCAACGCAAAAGTGCTCACCTATCCCGTGTTTTTCATGCCCGACAATAGCGACGACTTTGATTTTTCCGTTTTCGACTATGTCGTAGACGCCATAGACACTGTCGAGGGTAAATTTGAGATAATTAAAAAAGCAAAGGCGCAAAAAACTCCTGTTATAAGCTCAATGGGCACAGGAAACAAGCTTCACCCCGAACTATTCGAAATTGCCGATATCAAAAAAACTTCGGTATGTCCGCTTGCAAGGGTTATGCGCAAAAAACTAAAGGACTTTGGAATAAACGATTTAAAAGTTCTATACTCCAAAGAACTGCCTCAAAAACCGCTCGAGAGCAAAGAGATAAAAGGCACCGCCAAAAGACCTGTGCCAGGCAGTTTACCCTTTGTCCCTCCAGTTGCAGGTTTAATTATCGCAGGCGAAGTCATTAGAGACTTATGCCATAAGGTCTAAGAACCATTTTGCCGATTTCTCCATGTAATCTAGCTGGTCTACTTCGCCAAAATGTTCCACAGTGAAATATCCATCATATGAAATATCGACAAGCTTATCAAGTATAGCTTTCATGTCTATTTGCCCGACTCCAACAGGAGTAGGGTAAATTTTTTGCCCTTTGCTTGTAAGCTGGTATTCTTCCCCCTCAAAAAGAGGCTCTACTCTTCGGTTTTTCAAATGAACATGAGAAATTTTTTCTTCAAATATTTCAATCGCATCAAAAACATCTTCCCCGAAAGTATAGAAGTTTCCCGTGTCTAGGTTGAATTTAAGATGTTTTGTACTATCTAAAAAGTCTTTCACTTGACAAATTGTTCCAAACGGCGCTTCTATGTTGTCGTATTCCTCCATAGCCACCGTAACACCTTTTTTGTTTGCAATTTTGCATAAAAGCTCAAGTCCGTACTTTATGTCGTCTAGCTCTTTTTCATAGGTTTTACTTTTTGGGTCGATAAGCCCTGGTATGCTTAAAATATTTTTACAACCCATAAAGATTACATCGTCTACTGCTTTTTCGATTTTATCCCTGTCAATTCCAACATTAAACTCACCATAATATGGTACTGACACGATAGAAAAACCGCAGTCATTTGCAATTTTTTTAAATGCCTCCCTGTCATCTTTAAACAGGGAATATTCGCACTCAAGCCCTCTGTATCCCATGTCATAAGCTTTTTTTAGTACTTCCTCTTCGCTTAAATTATGAGTCTGTGCCGCCTGTGTTATATGCTGATAAAAAATAGATAGTTTCACACTGTCACTCCTTTTTCATAATTATTATCTCTATAATAGAATAATTTTTCCAATATGTAAAGATAATTTTACTTTTCTTTTTATTGACAAATCCGTCTTACTCACTTATCATTAAAGTATAAGATTAAAAAGGAGCGTGACACCGTGGAACCTTTACCCCATAAGTATGGTGAATTTAATATTACAAATAGGGTAGGTGTGTCATTTTCACCCTCCCTATGAGGAGGGACTTTATATGATAAAATACTATTTAGCCGAGTCAGGAAGCGTGAAAGAAATTCCTAAAATGCAGCCCGACTGTTGGATTTCTCTTACTTCTCCCGAAGAAGGCGAGCTCGCATTTATTAGTGCAAAGACAGGTGTGGACTTAGACGCCTTAAAGGCCGCACTCGATGACGAGGAGCGCCCAAGAATTGAAGTAGAAGACAATTACACTCTAGTTCTTGTCGACATACCCACTACCGAAGAGCGAAACACAAAACAAACCTACGCAACCATGCCTTTGTCGGTTATTTTAACCAAAAACACGGTCATAACCGTTTGTCTTGAAAACTCGCCCGTGCTACTCCCATTTATTAACGGCAGAGTGAAAAATTTTTACACTAAAATGAAGACAAGATTTATTTTGCAGTTGCTTTATAGAAACGCCTCGCTTTTTCTTTTATACCTTAGAAGCATAGATAAAAAGAGTGAAGAGGTGGAAAAAAAGCTCCACAGCTCAACTAAAAATAAAGAGCTGATAGAGCTTTTAGAGCTTGAAAAAAGCCTTGTTTATTTTTCGACTTCTTTGCGTTCTAACGATATAGTGCTACAAAAGATGATGAAAATTGATACAATTAAGCACTATCCCGACGACGAAGATTTGCTTGAAGACGTCATTATCGAAAACAAGCAGGCCATAGAAATGACCAATATTTACAGCGGAATTTTAAGCGGTATGACAGGTGCCTTTGGCTCTATCATATCAAATAACCTTAATGCCGTTATGCGTTTTCTTGCCATAGTCACAATTGTCATGTCCATTCCAACTATAATTTTTAGTGCCTATGGAATGAATTTAAACTTTGACGGTATGCCACTATCAGAAAGCCCTTGGGGATTTTTGATAATTATCATACTTGCCACTGTTTTAAGTGTGGTTGTCGCAATTTTACTAGTTAGGTTAAGAAAAAAATAGATGTTCGATAAGTATTTTCGTTCCTATACCTATCAGTGCAAGACCGCCTAATATTTCGGCGGTCTTGCCAAATTTTGCGCCAAATTTATGCCCTATAAACACACCTGCAAAAGATAACAAGAGTGCTGACACACCTATAATTGTCGCAGATATTCCTATATTTACTCCGTCTAAAATAGCAAAACTAACCCCTACCGCAAGTGCATCTATACTTGTCGCTATGCCAAGCATTATTATTTCTTTAAAATCAATTTTAAAGTCACTTAAATCTTCGTCTTCCTTACATTCAAATGCTTCAAACAGCATTTTTCCGCCTATTATGCCTAAAAGCGCGAACACCACCCAGTGGTCAACAGCAGATATGTAGGTTTCAAATTTTGTTCCTACAAACCAGCCTATAAGTGGCATTATGGCTTGAAACAGACCAAAACATAGCGCTATTAAAAACGCTCCTTTTACATTTAATTTTTTCATGCTCATGCCCTTACATAGCGACACCGCACAGGCGTCCATTGCAAGGCTTACAGCAATTAGTGTAATTTCGATTAAACTCATTTTTCCTCCAAATTTATATGAGACTTGATATTATGGCATTAGACAATAAAAAACCTTCTTTGGTAAGGCTTATGCCTTCATCACTTAATTTTAACAGATTAGGTGGTATTTTTTTCGCCTTTTTTTGCACATTAAAAAACTCTTTTTCAAATCCTTTTTTTATGCAGTCCTTCTTTTTAAGCCCTTGTGAAAGTCTGAGAGCCAGCATTAGATATTCTTCAAAGCTTCCGCCCTTGCCGTCTAAGATAATCGAGGGATTTTCACAAAATCCAAGTAAATCCCTATCATAAAAAAATCTATTGCCAAGAAAATACGAATGCGCCGAGGGGCCAATTCCTATGTATTCCTCACAGTTCCAGTATTTTAAGTTATGCCGACTCTCTCTGTTTTCCTTAGAAAAATTGCTTATTTCATACTGCTTATAGCCCATTTTTTCTAGAGTTTCTATCATGAGTTCGTACTGTCCCGCCGTTTCTTCTTCGTCGGGGAAATCGTATTTTTCCCTGTCTTTAAAAAACTTTGTCCCCTCTTCTATTTTTAATATATATGCAGAAATATGCTTTACTTTCATCTCATCACAAAATTCTATCGAATTTATTAAACTCTGCGTGCTTGAAATACCTAACATTAAGTCCAGTGAAATATTGTCAAAACCTGCCTTTTTAGCACAGAAAACGGCAGACTCCTGCTGCCGTTTTGTATGTCTTCTCGAAAGGGTATTTAAGTCTTTTTCGCTAGATGTTTGAAATCCCATAGAAAGCCTATTAAAGCCCGACTGTCTAAGTCTCAAAAACAAACCATAGTCCACGGTCTCTGGATTTGCCTCTACCGTAATTTCGGCATCAGTGCTCACTGTGAAATTTTCTTTTACTGCTTCTAAAATTTCTGTCAAGCGCATAGCACCAAGCAAATTTGGTGTGCCTCCGCCAAAATACACGGTGTCTACCACTCTATTTTGGGCAGATTTTCCCCAGCATTTAATTTGATTTATAAGCGCACTTTGATAGGTATCAAAATCATTTGTCACAAGGGAATAAAAGTCGCAGTAGGCACACTTGCTTTTGCAAAATGGAATGTGAATATAAAGACCTAAATTTTTATCCATATTAAATTACCACTTTTACCGAAAGCGTAACTTTTTCGCCGTTTATATCCCATTCTTGGGTAAAGCCGTCTGTCGCGCCATACACAAATTCATCAGAAAGGGTGTCAGAGCAAATTTGCTCTGCGTTTTCTTCCATAATTTTGGCAATTTTATCGTTTTCTTTAACCCCAACTATTATGTGGTCTGTGACTTCAAATCCAGCGTCTTTTCTCATTGATTGAATTTTACTTACCACTTCGCGCACCATGCCCTCTTCGATAAGCTCATCTGTAAGGAAAGTATCAAGAACCACGGTCACAGCGCCCTCAGCCGCCGAGATAAAGCCCTCTGCTTTTACAGTTTCTATAATCACTTCTTCGGTTACAAGCACTATGTCGCCATCACTTAGGCTAAGTGTTAGCTCGCCTGTCTCATCAAGCTGAGTTTTCGCCTTGTTTCCGTCAAGATTTTGCAGTGCATTTCTTATTTCGCCTATTTTTTTGCCATATTTTTGGCCTAAAATTCTAAGCTGAGGTTTGAATGAATAATTCACAAACTTGCCTGCATCGCTTGCAATTTCAAGAGTTTTAACATTTAGTTCTTCTGTGATAATCTCCGCAAATTCTTCGCTCAACTTAGCATCGCCAACTATATAAATTTTTGAAAGAGGTTGACGGTTTTTAATAGCTGCGTCGTTTCTTGCCGCCCTGCCTAGTGTAACGCAGGTCAAAACTTTAGCCATATTTTCTTCAAGCTCATTATCAATCTTTGTTTCGTCACAAGTAGGATAGTCGCAAAGATGAATACTTACAGGTGCACTCTCGTCAAAGTTTCTGACAAGGTTTTGGTAAATATCCTCTGTGATAAACGGAGTAAACGGTGCTGACACCTTGCAAAACTCTACAATCGCTGTGTAAAGTGTCATATAGGCTGCGATTTTATCGTCTGTTAATGTCTCGCCCCAAAATCTCTCTCTACCACGTCTTACATACCAGTTGCTTAGCTCGTCGACAAAGTTCATAAGCACTTTTGTGCTCTCTTGAATTTTATATTCCTCTAGGCCTTTATCAACGGTTTTTATGACTGTATTAAGCTTTGACATCAGCCATTTATCCATAACAGTGAGTTTGCACTCGCTCATTTTGTACTGTGTTGGATCAAAGCCGTCAATTCCTGCATAAAGCACATAGAAGGCATAGGTGTTCCAAAGTGTAGATAGGAATTTTCTTTGTCCCTCTATAACTGCCTTGCCATGGAATCTATTAGGCTGCCACAGTGATGAATTTGAATAGAAATACCAACGAACAGCATCAGAGCCATAGTTATTTATCGCCTCCATAGGCTCTACTGCATTACCCTTGCTCTTGCTCATTTTTTGTCCGTTTTCGTCTTGAACATGACCCAAAACGATTACGTTTTTATATGGAGCTTTATCGAATAGAACTGTAGAAATCGCTAATAGTGAGTAGAACCAACCTCTTGTTTGGTCTACTGCCTCTGAGATAAAGTCGGCTGGGAACTGTGCTTCGAACTTATCTTTATTTTCAAATGGGTAGTGATGTTGTGCAAAAGGCATTGCACCAGAGTCAAACCAGCAGTCGATAACTTCTGGCACTCTTGTCATCTCTTTTTCGCATTTTTCGCATTTAATCGTCACAGCGTCTATAAACGGTCTGTGAAGCTCAATGTCTTCTGGGCAGTTGTTTGACATAGACTTTAACTCTTCTATGCTTCCTACGCAGTGAGTGTGACCGCAGTCGCATTGCCAAATATTTAAAGGCGTACCCCAATATCTGTTACGGCTAATACCCCAGTCCTGAACATTTTCAAGCCAAGAACCAAAGCGCCCTGTCCTAATATTGTCGGGCATCCAGTTTATTGTGTTGTTGTTTGCTATAAGTCTATCTTTAACCGCAGTCATTTTAATAAACCATGATTCTCTTGCATAGTAGATAAGCGGTGTGTCGCATCTCCAGCAGTGTGGATAGCTGTGCTCAAATTTAGGTGCAGCTAAAAGTAGCCCGCTGTGTCTTAAATTGGTAAGAATTTTTTCGTCGGCCTCTTTACAGAAAGTGCCTGCCCACAAGGTTTCTTCGGTCATATTACCCGCACTGTCGACAAGTTGTACAAATGGCAGGTCATATTTTCTTCCCACAGCAGCATCGTCCTCACCAAATGCAGGAGCTATGTGAACTATACCTGTACCGTCTGTAAGCGTTACATAGTTGTCACAAGTAACAAACCAAGCTTTTTTGTCTGTCTTAACAAAGTTCCAAAGTGGTTCGTACTCCATGTATTCCATGTCTTTTCCTGTGAATTTCTCTAAAATCTCACAGCCTTCGCCTAAAACAGTTTCAACCAAGGCACTAGCCATGTAGTAGATTTCGCCCTCTTTGTCAAGCTTTACATACTCCTCATCAGGATTTACACAAAGCGCCAAGTTAGACGGCAAAGTCCATGGGGTTGTCGTCCACGCAAGTATATAAGCTTCTTCATTTTTCACTTTAAATTTAACTATTGCAGAGCGCTCTTTTACCATTTTATAGCCCTGCGCTACCTCGTGGCTTGAAAGCGGTGTCCCACATCTTGGGCAGTAAGGAACTATTTTAAATCCTTTATACAAAAGGTTTTTATTAAATATCTCTTTAAGCGCCCACCACTCTGATTCTATATAATTATTCGAGTAAGTTACATATGGGTCTTCCATGTCTACCCAGTAGCCGACAGCCTTTGAAAAATCTTCCCACATTCCTTTGTATTTCCAAACGCTTTCTTTACACTTGTCTATAAACATGTCTAGTCCATAGTTTTCAATTTGTTCTTTTCCGTTTATTCCCAAAAGCTTCTCAACTTCGATTTCAACAGGAAGACCATGCGTATCCCAGCCTGCTTTTCTTGGAACATCATAGCCTTTCATGATTTTGTATCTTGGTATAATGTCTTTTACCGCACGTGTGATAACATGTCCTATATGTGGAGTTCCGTTAGCGGTTGGAGGGCCGTCGTAAAATGTGTAGGTCGGCTTATTTTCCCCGTTTTCCACTGTTTTTTCAAATATTTTGTTCTCATTCCAAAATTTAACCGTTTCTTTTTCTCTTTGCACGACATCTTGAGACGCCGACACTTTTTTGTAATTTTTAGGCATAATTTTAGTCCTTTCCAAAAGTAAATTTTAATATAAAAAAGCTCCTCATCCATAACAGGACAAAGAGCTAAAAGCTTTTAATAAACCACCTATTACTGCGCACTATCATGCGTGCTTCACATAACGGAGAAGTACCGCTAAAACTTACTAAATTTCAGTTTTAGAGCTCAAAAGTGATTTTCACATAAGTTTACTTTGTCCGACTTGCACCAACCGTCGTCTCTCTTTCGCCGAGCTCATTTAATCCGAACCACGGCTACATTTTAACCCATGCTACTGCCTTTATCACAGCTTTTTTATATACGACAACATATTAACATCAATTTAATACATTGTCAACATTTATTTAGTAGATATAAGAAAAGTTCTCTTTAACTTTTCCGTTTTCGACATAAACTCTAGGTACCCTTGCCGATATATTGCAAATTATTTCATAGTTTATCGTGTCGCGTAAATCTGCAAGCTCCTTTGCGCTTATCTCTTCGTCGCCGTCTTTTCCCATGAGTGTGACTATGTCGCCTGCTTTTACACTGTCGTCGACCAGTGCCATCATTTGGTCCATGCATATTCTGCCGACTATCGGATAACGCTTGCCGTTTATCAGCACTTCTACGCCATTTTTGCAAAGCATCAATCCATAGCCGTCTGCATAACCCGTGGGGATAGTCGCCAAATACTCTTTCTTATCCGCCGTATACACTCCGCCATAACTCACCCTGTCACCCTCATAAATTGGCTTCACGTGCGAGACAATTGCCTTTAACGACAAAGATGGTTTAAGCTCTAATTTATTTCTCATTTTATCAGACGGCGCCAAGCCATACATGACTATACCTGCACGAACCATATCAAGATATGTGTTTTTATAGTCTAGGAGGGCTCCGCTGTTTGCTGCGTGATAAAGCTCAAATCTTATATCTTTTTTAATAAGCTCTGACTTTAATTTCATAAAGAGTTTCATTTGCTTTTCTACAAACTCCTCGCCCTCTTCTGCGCTGTCAGAGGTTGCAAAGTGGGTGAAAAGCCCCTCACTATAAAGGTTTTCAAGCACCGAAATATCGGCTATTTCTTTTATCGCACTTGCATCTCTCTTGACATCATGGTAGTAAACACCAAGCCTTGACATGCCCGTGTCGACCTTGATATGAATTTTAAGCTTTTTATCACAGTCCTTTAGAGCAGTGTCAAACTGTAACGCCTGCTCCAAAGAATACACGCACTGTGAAATATTTTTTTCTGCCAAGGTTTTTGCCATTTGAGGTGGCGAGAAACCCAGTATGAGTATAGGCAAATTAACGCCGTTTTCCCTTAGCTGTAAGGCCTCTGCGGGATTTGACACGCCTAAAAAATCTGCACCGAGTTCCTCGTAAAGCGTCGCCACTGCCACTGCACCATGCCCATAGGCATCTGCTTTTATGACACAGCAAAGCTTTGATTTACACTGAGATTTTACTATATCAAAATTATGCCTTAGCGCATTCAAATCTATCTGCGCCCAAGTTCTTTTATAAACAAAATCCATAATTTGACGAAACTCTCTCTTTCTAATTTTTATTTAAAGTAGTTTACGCCACTTTCAAACAATTGTTGATCTTTTGCGCCTGGCACGTTTTTATAAAGGTCGTTACCCATTCTTTCTGAGTGACCCATTTTACCTAAAACTCTGCCGTCAGGGCTTGTTATACCCTCTATGGCGCAAACAGAGCCATTTGGATTAAATCTAATATCACCCGATACATTGCCCATAGGGTCTGTGTACTGAGTTGCGATTTGTCCGTTTTGAATTAGTTTCTCCAGCTCGTCGCTGTTTGCAACAAATCTGCCCTCGCCGTGTGACATAGGTATGGAGAACACGTCTCCTGCATTTGTCGCACTTAGCCAAGGTGATTTTGTATTTGTCACCCTTGTATATGCCATATTAGAAATATGTCTACCAAGAGTATTAAATGTAAGTGTTGGGTCGTTTTCTTTTGGAGTTGTAATTTTTCCATAAGGCACAAGACCTAGTTTTATAAGCGCTTGGAAACCGTTACAAATACCTAACATCAAGCCGTCTCTTGTCTCTAGTAAATCCGTCACCGCTTGAGAGATAACAGGGTTTCTAAATGTTGTCGCTATGAACTTGCCAGAACCCTCTGGCTCGTCACCGCCCGAGAAACCACCTGGTATCATAATAATTTGAGAAGAGCGTATCGCTTTTTCCATTTCTTTTATGCTGTACTCGATGTCACTTGAATTTAAGTTTCTTAAAACAAAAATTTCAACCTCGGCTCCTGCTTTTTCAAACGCCCTCTTAGTGTCTATTTCGCAGTTTGTTCCTGGGAATACAGGTATAAATACCTTAGGTTTTGCCACTTTTATAGCTGGCGCCTTGTTTGATTTTTCGTTTGACAAGGCTATGTCATTAGTGATTTTAACTTCCTCTTCAAAGGTTGGGAATACATTTTCTAGTTTTCCCATATAGCTCTCTAGCACTGTTTTATTATCTATTTTATTCAAGTTAACTTCAAAATATCCATTGTCTGTTACATCTGCTAGGAAAACAACTTCATCAAATACAGCTTTTAGTACTGCTTCGTCATTCACTTCTACTACGAGTGCTCCAACTTTTGGCGCAAACATAACATCTTCGCCTACATCTGCAAAGCTAAGTGACAGTCCATTACCAAACGCCATTTTAGCAGCAGCGGCACTTGCGCCACCTTCTTTTACTACACTTGCAGATAAAATCTCGCCTTTTTCCATAAGCTCTAGAATATTTTTGTAGTATGATTTTAAATCTTCCCATACAGGTAAGTTTGTTTCTTTATCCTCATTAATAGGAAGTACAAACAGTTTTGTTCCTGCTTTTTGTATAGACGAAGACATGGTTTTTGATGCCTTTGTCATGGTTACCGCAAAGCTTACAAGTGTAGGTGGAACGTCTAAGTCTTCAAACGAACCTGACATTGAGTCCTTACCGCCTATTGATGGAAGTCCCATGCCTATTTGTGCCTCAAGCGCTCCTAAAAGTGCTGCCAAAGGTTTGCCCCAACGTGTTGGCTCTTTGTGTAGTCTCTCGAAATATTCTTGGAAAGTAAGTCTTGCTTTAAGTGGATTTGCACCCACTGCAACAAGTTTTGAAAGGCTTTCTACTACTGCATAAGCCGAGCCGTGATACGGGCTGTATTTTGCTATTTTAGGAATATAACCATAGCTCATAGCAGTTGCATCGTCTGTTTGACCCTCTAATAGAGGAATTTTTGCGACCATTGCCTCTTCTGGTGAAAGTTGGTATTTACCTGCAAAAGGCATGAGCACCGTTCCTGCACCGATTGACGAGTCAAATCGCTCTACCAGACCTTTTTGTGAGCAAACTTCAAGCCTTGAAAGGTTTTTAACAAATGCTTTATCCATGCCGATATTTTGTAGTTCAGCAGGCACTTTTACCCTATAATCCTCGCCCTCTTTTGGAGATGTGATATAGGCATCTGCCTTTTGTGTGACGCCGTTAGTGTCAAGGAAAGTTCTGCTAAGGCTTACGACCATGTCGCCTCTCCAGTTCATTGTAAGGCGGTTGTCGTCTGTTACCACTGCAACCTCTACAGCATCTAGGTTTTCTTCTTTTGCAAGGGCTATGAATTTCTCTACATTTTCTTTTTCCAAGACCACTGCCATACGCTCTTGTGACTCGGAAATCGCAAGCTCTGTGCCGTCTAGTCCCTCATATTTTTTAGGAACCTTGTCAAGGTCTATAACAAGTCCTGGTGCAAGCTCGCCTATTGCAACGCAAACACCGCCTGCGCCAAAGTCGTTACATCTTTTTATTAAGGTAGAAAGCTCAGGGTTTCTAAACAGTCTTTGTATTTTTCTCTCTGTTGGAGGGTTACCTTTTTGAACCTCTGCACCGCAAACCTCAATAGAATCTAGGGTGTGAGCCTTTGAAGAGCCCGTTGCTCCTCCACAGCCGTCACGGCCTGTTGCACCGCCTAAAAGCACTATAACATTGCCTTTTTGTGGTTCTTCGCGCACTACATTCGCCTTTGGAGACGCACCGATAACCGCGCCTATCTCCATTCTTTTTGCTGCATAGCCATGGTCATAAAGCTCCGTTACCTGTCCTGTTGCAAGGCCAATTTGGTTGCCGTATGATGAGTAACCAGCGGCGGCTCCTGTTGTTATTTTTCTTGAAGGAAGCTTGCCTTTCATTGTCTTTTCAAAAGGCAATGTAGGGTCTCCACTTCCTGTAACTCTCATTGCTTGGTACACATATGCTCTGCCAGAAAGTGGGTCACGAATAGCGCCACCTAGACAAGTTGCCGCACCGCCAAAAGGCTCTATCTCTGTTGGGTGGTTGTGAGTTTCGTTTTTAAACTGTACAAGCCACTGCTGGGTTTTTCCGTCGATTGTAACTGGCACTTCAATAGAACAGGCGTTTATTTCTTCGCTTATATCAAGGTCTGGCACCATGCCCTTTGCCCTTAGATATTTTGCGCCTATTACAGCTATGTCCATAAGGCTAACAATTTTGTCTTTGCCTTTATATAATTCTTCTCTGATATCAAAATATTTTTTAAGAGTTTTCTCCACTGCAACATTAAGCGCAGATTTCTCTATCTCTATATTTTCAAGGCTAGTTAGGAAAGTTGTATGACGGCAGTGGTCACTCCAATAAGTATCTATAACTTTAAGTTCTGTAAGGCTTGGGTCTCTTTTTTCTTCATTTTTAAAGTAATCTCTTACAAAACAAAGGTCAGAAAAAGTCATGGCAAATCCCATGGATGAGTAATACTCTTCCATTTCTTTTTCGTTCCAATTTATCATGCCGTCTATACGAGCGACGTTTTCGGGCACTTCAAGTTCCATGTCTAGAGTAGCAGGCTTTGCAAAAGACGCAAGCCTTGCCTCGACTGGGTTTACGATATAGTTTTTGATTTTTTCCATGTCGGCATCACTTAAATCTGCCTTAATAGCAAAAACTCTAGCCGCTTTTACCTTTGGTTTTTCACCTTGTGTCAAAAGCTGAACGCACTGCGCCGCAGAGTCGGCTCTTTGGTCATATTGGCCGGGTAAATACTCAACTGCAAACACATGATAGGCAGTGTCTACCGTGTAATTTTCATCATAAACTGTGTCAACATTTGGCTCTGATAAAATCGTGTGAGCCGCTGTTTTAAACTCTTCATCACTTAAACCCTCTACGTCATAGCGGTTTAAAATTCTGAGTTCTTCAATATTTTTAAATCCCAAATTCTCTACAAGGTCATGCTTTACATGCCCTGCCTCAATGTCAAAACCTTTTCTTTTTTCAACAAAAATTCTCTTAACCATAACAGTCCTCCGTTTTCTAAAAACAAGCCTATACATTTATAGGAAAATTTACATTACACTACATTCTACCACAATTTTTAAAAATAATAAATTGTTATTTGAAAAAAATTTTAATTAATTGAGAATAGAGAATGTAAAATTGAGAATTATAGTGAATTTCGGGCGGCCGATGACCGCCCCTACAACGAAAACCTTAAATCATGGTGTAGGGTCGAACCTACGTGTTCGACCGCAAATGTTATGTAAAACCCAAGGCAAGAGCAGAGCCCTTGCCCTACGATTCTAATTTAA
>CAYJIA010000003.1:5040-6986 GCA_964370115.1 uncultured Eubacteriales bacterium | reverse complement strand
TTTCTTATATAAGTCAAAAATTATTTAACTCTTTCTTTTAGGCCGTCTAGCTCTGCTCTTAGTTCAGCAGGTAGTTTGTCGCCGAATTTTGTGTAGAATTCTTCTGCACTTGCAGCTTCTTTAGCCCATTTTGCGTTGTCAACTGCTAGGATAGACTCTAGCTCTTCTACTGTGAAGTCTAGGCCTTCTAGGTTGATGTCACAAGCGTTTGGAACATAGCCGATAGCTGTTTCTTTAGCGTCAACTTTGCCGTCGCATCTGTTGATGATCCACTCAAGAACACGCATGTTATCGCCAAATCCAGGCCAGATAAATTTGCCGTTCTCGTCTAGTCTAAACCAGTTAACGTTGAAGATTTTTGGAGCTTTGTCGCCTAGTTTTGCGCCCATCTCGATCCAATGTTTGAAGTAATCGCCCATGTTGTATCCGCAGAATGGTAGCATAGCCATTGGGTCACGTCTTAGAACACCAGCAGCGCTCATAGCAGCAGCAGTTGTCTCAGAACCTGTGATAGAACCGATGAATACGCCGTTGTTCCAGTCTCTTGATTGGTATACAAGAGGTAGAGTGTCAGGACGACGTCCGCCGAATACGATAGCTGAAATTGGAACACCAGCAAGTGTCTCAAATTCTGAGCTTATGCAAGGGCAGTTTTTAGCAAGAGCTGTGAAACGGCTGTTTGGATGAGCACCTTTCTCTTCAGAAGTTTGTCCATTCCAAGCGTTACCTTTCCAGTCAAGCGCATTTGTTGGAGGATTTTTATCAAGACTCTCCCACCATACAGTGTTGTCGTCTAGGTTGTGAACAACGTTTGTAAAGATTGTATCTTTTAGAGTTGTTTTTAGAGCATTTGGATTTGATTTGTCGTTAGTACCAGGAGCAACGCCGAAGAAACCATATTCTGGGTTAATAGCGTATAGTCTGCCGTCTGCACCAGGACGCATCCAAGCGATGTCATCGCCAACACACCAAACTTTGTATCCTTTTTCTACATAGCCTTGTGGTGGGATCATCATAGCAAGGTTAGTTTTACCGCAAGCTGATGGGAATGCAGCAGCTACGTATTTAACTTCGCCTTGTGGATTTTCAATACCTAGGATTAGCATATGCTCAGCCATCCAGCCTTCGTTTCTAGCTTGGTAAGAAGCAATTCTTAGAGCGAAGCATTTTTTACCTAGTAGCACGTTACCGCCGTAACCTGAGTTAACAGAGATAATTGTGTTGTCTTGTGGGAAGTGAGTGATGTATCTTTTTTCTGCGTCGATATCGCAACGGCAGTGTAGGCATCTTACCCAGTCGTTGTTGTCGCCTAGAACGTCCCAAACAGGTTGTCCAATTCTAGCCATGATAGCCATGTTTAGTACAACATAGATTGAGTCAGTTAGCTCAACACCGATTTTAGCAAGAGGAGAACCTACAGGTCCCATTGAGTAAGGGATAACATACATTGTTCTTCCAACATAGCTGTTTTTAGCTATACCGTAAACTAGGTCGTATGTCTCTTGTGGATCTTTCCAGTTATTTGTCGGGCCTGCTTCTTCAGCTGTAGGTGTACAAATAAAAGTTCTGTCCTCAACACGAGCAACGTCGTTAACAGCTGTTCTGTGTAGGTAGCAGTTAGGAAGTTTTTCCTCGTTTAGTTTGATGATTTCGCCGATTTCACAAGCTTCTTTTCTTAGTGCTTCAAGTTGAGCTTCTGAACCGTCAATCCATACTACATTATCAGGATTTACAAGAGTTTTCATCTCGTCTACCCATTTTAATACGGTAGGATTATTTGTTAAATTTGACATTTTAAATACCCCTTTCGCCATATATCGGCAAATGTTTTTTTAATCCGACACATATCAATTACGTGTCGAGATAACCATATCTGTTTTAATATTACCATAGCAAGGTAAAATAATCAATAAGTAATTTATGAATAAACTCGTAATTTTTGAAAA
>CAYJIA010000003.1:0-4940 GCA_964370115.1 uncultured Eubacteriales bacterium | reverse complement strand
AAAGCACAGCTTTCCCCTGCTTTTTTGTCTCTTTTAAATCTATTATCCTCTGGTTTTCGGAGCCTCTGAAGTTTAGTTCTAAATTTTTAAGCTCCTCTACAAATTTTCCGTCTATTAAAATGTCTGCTTCCTCTAAAAGTGCCGTGACATCTTTGTCTTTCATGTCTATTAATTCCTCATAGGTATAGCCCGAGTAAATGAGCACATCTTTATTTGTCTCGTGTACCATTTTTGCAAGCTCTAAAAACGGTTTTGGCTGTAGCATTGGTTCTCCACCTGAGAAAGTAATTCCCTTTAACAGCGGATTTTTCTTAAATTCCTCGAAAATTTCCTCTACCGATTTTTCATATCCGGCATCATCATTCCAGCTTTCGGGATTGTGACAGCCCTTACAAAAATGGGGACATCCCTGAGAAAAAATCACATAACGTATCCCCTTGCCGTCAACAATAGACTCCCTAGTAATTCCAGCAATTTTAATTTCCATTTTTCCACCTCCACTTTTTTAGTTAATAATTAAGGTTCACGCCTTTGGCGTGTTATGATTATAAAATGCGTAGCATTTTCACCACACTTATTAACTATTAACTATTACTTATTAATTAAAAAAGGCGGTCTTTCGACCGCTTTTTTTACTCTGCCATGTCGTGTTTTACACGGTCTTTTTCTTCTGATCTTTTTGCGTCATTCCAACGGTCAGTTGTTCCTACAAGGTAACCTGTAATTCTTCTGATACGCTCAAATTTTTTGCCTTCGCCAACCATTACTTGGTTTTCATCTATTCTTCTTGCTGACATAATAATTCTCCTTTTGTAATTGTTTTTCCTACAGTCACGGCAAGAGCAGAGCCCTTGCCCTACAAATAAAAATTCGTAGGATTTTCGCCACCACTCTTCACTCTTAACTTACAATAAAACGCCTTGCATTTTATTGTATAAGATGTGTGTAATCCGGTACATCGTGATGTTTTTTCTTTAGTTCTCTTAGTTTTTCAACACTTACGGCTTCTCCGTCTCTTCTTCCGCATCTTGGGCATACTTCATCTATAATACCATTATAACCGCAAACTGGGTCGCGGTCAACAGGATGATTTACAGAACCATAACCAATTCCTGCTTCTTTCATGCATCTTATGATACTTTCAAATGCCTCAATGTTTTTGCAAGTGTCGCCGTCAAGTTCCACATAGCTTATATGGCCTGCGTTAGAAAGCGCATGGAAAGGCGCCTCTTTGTTGATTTTCTCATACGCGCTTATCGGATAGTATACAGGCACATGGAAAGAGTTTGTGTAATAATCTCTGTCTGTAACGCCCTCGATAATGCCGTATTTTTTCTTGTCTATTCTGATAAACCTACCCGAAAGCCCCTCTGCTGGTGTTGCAACAAGCGACCAGTTAAGGTTAGTTTCGTCACAAAGTTTATCCATTTTCGCCCTCATGTAGCCAATGATTTCAAGCCCTAGTTTGTAGCTCTCTTCACTTTCTCCATGATGTTTTCCCGTCACAGCTTTCAAAGTTTCTGCAAGACCTATATATCCTACCGACAAAGTACCGTGTTTCAAAACTTCTGCAATGCAGTCGTCTTTGTCCAGTTTTTCGGAGTCTATCCAAACGCCTTGTCCCATTAAGAACGGGTAGTTGTACACTTTTTTAGTAGATTGAATTTTAAAGCGATGTAAAAGTTGATCTTCTACCATGTCAATTCTTTTGTCTAAAAGCTCATAGAATTTTTTCATATCGCCTTTAGACTCTATGCCTATTCTTGGAAGGTTGATTGACGTAAAGCTTAAATTACCTCTACCGCAAGTTATTTGGCGATCTTTGTCATACTCGTTTGCCATAACCCTTGTACGGCATCCCATGTATGAAACCTCGGTGTTGTAGTCACCTTTTTTGTAATATTGTAAATTAAACGGCGCATCTAGGAAGCTGAAATTTGGGAAAAGTCTTTTTGTCGAGACTTTCATCGCCTGTTTAAATAGATCGTAGTTTATGTCCTCGGGATTATAGTTCACACCCTCTTTTACCTTGAAGATTTGCACTGGGAATATAGGTGTTTCGCCGTCGCCGAGTCCTGCTTCTGTTGCCAAAAGAAGGTTTTTGATTACCATTCTTCCTTGCTCAGTTGTGTCTGTTCCATAGTTTAGTGAGCTAAACGGAACCTGCGCACCTGCACGAGAGTTCATGGTGTTTAGGTTATGCACTAAAGCTTCCATTGCTTGGAAAGTCGCCTTGTCGGTCTCTCTCCACGCCGTTGGTTTTGCAAAAGCTATCGCTTCTTCTGCGATTTTTTCGTCTATACCCTGTGCTATAATCTCGGCCTTTACTTTTTGTGCATATCCGTCGACATCGTTCATGTCTTCTAGCCTGCCTACTTTTTCTTTAATAGTATCTGCAAGCTCTTTATATTTATCGTAGCTATCAGAAAATTTAACTTGGAAAAAATTCACTAAAGCCTTGTAATACTCTTTAAAATAAGTTTTGTCTACACCTTTTGACATTGAATAGTCAAAGTTTGGAACACTTTGGCCGCCGTGCATTTCGTTTTGGTTTGCTTGAATTGCAATACAGGCAAGTGCCGCATAACTTCTTATGTCGTTTGGCTCTCTAAGATATCCATGACCTGTAGAAAATCCGCCGTCAAAAAGTTTTATCAAATCGATTTGACAACAAGTTTCTGTCAAAGTATAGAAGTCTTTGTCGTGAATATGAATGTCGCCGTCTGCGTGTGCGTCAACTATTTCTGTCGGAATTACATAGCTATCATAAAAAAGCTTTGCTCCCTCAGAGCCGTATTTTAGCATGGTTCCCATTGCAGAGTCTGCGTTGATATTCGCATTTTCTCTTTTTAGGTCTGCGTCTTCTGACGGCTTAAAGCTTAAATCTTCATAGATTTTTATAAGCTCGGCGTCCATATTACGCATTTTTTGGTGTTCTGCACGATACAAGATATACGCCTTTGCTGTCTTGGCAAAATCTGCTCTTATAAGCTCTTCCTCTACCATATCTTGTATTTGCTCAACCGTTGGATACACATCGACTATACCGCTTACTACCTTTTCTGTAAGCTCGTCTAGCATCTGCTCCGTCATCTTTTCTTTTGCTATTCTAATGTTTGCTTTGAAGATTACATTTCTTATTTTTTTAGCGTCAAACGGGACTTTTTCGCCGTTTCGCTTAATTATTTGCTGTATCATTTCCTAGTTTCCCGCCTTATCTTAATTTAGTCCGCTTATTTCGGTAAGATACATTATATATTCTATTTCACCAATTGTCAAGAGCATTTACCACTATATATTGTGTTTATCAAATTCTTATGCACTATTCAAAATAAAATCTCCCAAACGCAGAAATTCAAACCTCGTTTTTATACAAATATACAAAAATAAATTTTGTGGTGATTTGTGGTTGACAAGCTTTTTAGTTGAAAATTACTCAAATCAACTGCCTTGACAAATATAGTAAACCAGTTTATAATAAACTAGTTTACTATATTAGGAGAGAATTACAAAATGACAAAGGATTTAACGGTCGGCACACCATATAAGGTGATACTAAAATTTGCCATACCAATGATTTTGGGAAGCTTATTCCAACAGGTTTATAACATGGCGGACTCATTAATCGTAGGGCGACTTGTCGGCGAAAACGCGCTTGCGGGTGTTGGCGCAACAGGCTCTTTAAACTTTCTTATAATAGGCTTTATAATAGGTTTAAACTCGGGATTTTCTATCCCTATAGCACAGGCTTTTGGAGCTAAAGACATGAAAAAAATTGGAACTTACTTTGGAAACGCACTATTTTTAATAGTGGGTCTTACCATTGTGCTTACCACTTTAACCCTTGTTTTTCTAGAAGAAATTTTGATTTTGATGAACACTCCGGAAGAAATAATGCACTACACCTACCTTTATGCAAGCACAATGTTCATGGGGCTTGGCGGTACGTTTTTGTATAACTTAATGGCGTCTGTCATGAGGGCACTAGGCGACAGCAAAACTCCACTTTACTTCTTAATTTTTTCTTCTTTCTTAAACGTTGTGCTCTCGTTAATATTTGTAATCTTCTTTAACTGGGGTGTTTTTGGAACAGGTCTTGGTACCGTCATTTCACAGTCGGTATCGGGAATTTTATGTATAATAACTGCAAGACGTAAGTTTAAGGCACTAAAAATAGGTTTCCCTCAACTTATGCCACAGGCGAAAGTCATAAAAAAGCTACTGGCAATGGGCATACCAATGGGTCTTCAAATTTCAATTACAGGAATAGGCACCATAGTAATTCAAGCGGCAATTAACTCTTTGGGTGCAGTTTATGTTCTAGCTGTTTCTACATCAATGAAAATTGCAGGACTGTTTATGCAAGGTTTTGATACTTTAGGGCTTGCCATGGCTACATATGCAGGGCAAAACATAGGCGCTGGAAAAATCGACCGAGTAAAAAAAGGCGTGAAACAGGCAATTATCATGGGCGTATCCTATGGTGTGGTAGTTTTGGGAATACTTTATCTTATAGGAGGCTATGTTGCAGGCTTATTTGTTGTCAATCCGTCTGTCGAGCTCAGCCAAGCTGTACACCAATACTTACTTGCAAACGCTGCTTTTTACACCCTGCTCACTATACTTTTTATTTTGAGAAACACTATACAAGGTCTGGGTTTTTCTTCGCTCACCATGATGTCGGGCATATCAGAAATGATAATGCGCTGTGTGGTTGCATTTGGACTTGTTGGTCATTTTGGATTTACAATAATATTGTTTACAAATCCAATAGCCTGGACAGGAGCGCTACTGGTGCTAGTCCCACTCTATATTTATGCGATAAAGAAAGTTTCTGCTAAGGCGAGTGATACCTAACTCTGTTTCATGTCACTATTACTTATAGAAAACGATAAAATTTAACATAAAAAAACAAAACGGACGACCAAAAAAAGTCGTCC
>CAYJIA010000002.1:0-83265 GCA_964370115.1 uncultured Eubacteriales bacterium | reverse complement strand
AACCTATGTGTTCGACCGCAAGGCTAACACAAAAACTAAGGCAAGAGCAGAGCCCTTGCCCTACGGTTTTAATTTAAAATTGTGGGAAATTTCGGGCGGATATAGAATCCGCCCCTACGATTTTTCACTCTTCACTTTCAAATAATTCTCAATAAAATGTGTAAGTGCGGTTACGCTTAGGCTTGCGAAGATTATTATTGGGATTAGTATTATTATCATTGTAGTGTTTATTGGGGCTAATACGAATAACTCTGAAAAATATATCACTGCGACTATAAAACCCGTGCAGAGCAAAAGTACAAGAGCCGAGCGCATTATGCTAAACGGGAAACATGCCCTTACTAGTAGCACCATAGCAGTAATTGTTGTCGCCACTACACATAGGGTCGAGAACTGCTCGTTGCTCAGATTTAGATTGTTTTTTACCATGAGTAAAAAACAAATATTTAAAACCGTTGTAAGTCCTGCCGGCAGAGATTTGTTTAATACGTTTATCAAAAAATTACCCTTTACCCTTGCCTTGTTTGGCTCGAGTGCTAGCAAAAACGACGGCACGCCTATGGTAAGTGTGCTGATAAGCGTTAGGTGTATTGGTTGAAATGGATATGGCACCGTGGAAAATACGAATAAAAGCGCCATTAGTACCGAGTAAATTGTCTTTGCCAAAAACAAAGTTGCCGAGCGCTGTAGATTGTTTATCGAGCGTCTGCCCTCTCTTACTACCACCGGCATCGAGGCAAAGTTTGAGTCGAGCAAGACTAAATCAGATACAGTTCTTGCCGCATCTGAGCCCGACGCCATTGCTATGCTACAATCTGCCTCTTTAAGGGCTAATACATCGTTTACTCCGTCGCCTGTCATCGCAACTGTGTGTCCGCATTTTTTAAGAGCTTTTACAAATTCTAATTTTTGATGTGGCGTCACCCTGCCAAACACGCTGTATTTTTCTACTACTTCTTCATAGTTGCAGTCTTCGCTTAAAGTAGAGGCGTCTATATATTCCTCCGCAGTCTCAAGCCCTGCTTTTTTTGCAATGTTTGAAACAGTTACCGCATTGTCGCCCGAAATTATTTTTAGGTCAACGCCTTGGTCTGAAAAATATCTCAAGGTTTGTTTTGCCTCTGCCCTGATTTTATCGCTTAAAACGATAAAGCCCATAAGTTTTATGTCTTTTGGTAATTCTTTGTCGTTAAAATCTTCACTGCTTTTTGCAACGACCAAGACTCTTTGCCCTTTTTCTGAGTAGTCTTTTACTGTTTTTTCGTAATTTTTAAATTCTTCTCCAAAGACGAATTCTCCAGCACCCATAATGTAGGCACCATCGTTTTTTAGGTAGGCACCGCTCCATTTTCTTTGAGATGAAAATGCTATTATATGGCTTGCCTTTATTCCGCTATCTACAGGGAACTTTTCTCTCACTGCCTCAAAGGTCGGGTTGTTGTCACTTAGTACCGAACTAAGCTTTAAACAGGCATCTTCTATCTCTTCTTGCCTTATTCCGCTTATCGGCAAGACTAAATCTACCTGCATACTGCCCTCGGTTATTGTTCCCGTTTTGTCAAGGCATAAGACATCTACCCTTGCAAGTGTCTCAGATGAGTACAGCTCTTTTACGAGTGTTTTATGTGTGGCAAGTCTTATTACCGTTACGGCAAAAACCACCGAGGTCAAAAGCACAAGCCCCTCGGGTATCATTCCTATCAGTGCCGCCACCGTGCTGACAACCGAATGCTCTAGGGTGTCGCTTAATAAAAAATACTGCTTTGTAAAAAGTATAATTCCAACAGGGATTATGCTAAAGCCTATGAATTTAACTATCATATTTAATGACTTCATTATTGCGGAGTTTTGTTCCTTTACATACTTTGCCTGACTCGCAATTTTTGTCGCATAATTTTCTTCGCCTATGTTTTCTACCCTTGAATGACAAGAGCCACTCACTATGAAACTGCCCGAAAGTAGCATATCGCCAGCTTTTTTTGTTATGGTGTCAGATTCACCCGTCAAAAGCGACTCGTTAACCTCTACTTCACCCTCAAGTAAAATGCAATCGGCGCATATTTGATTTCCTGTTTCTAAGTGCAAAATATCGTCAAGGACTATTTTATCCACTGCAATTTCAATTTTCTTACCGTCGCGCACGACATGCGCCTTTGGTGCGGATATTAGCGAAAGCTTGTCTATTGCACGTTTAGAGCGTATTCCCTGAAGCGAGCCTATTGCCGCATTGCTTATTATAACGCCCATAAACATAAGGTTTCTGTATGAGCCTACGAGCAGTACAAATATTGCAAGTATTATATTTATAGTATTGAAAAATGTAAAAGTATTTTCAAAGATAATTTGCTTTTCTGTTTTAGTCTTTACGCTGTTGTCGTAATTTAAAAGACCCTCGGCTTCTCTTTGTCTTACTTGTTCTGTGCTAAGTCCTGTATTTATATTAGGAAAAAACCGCTTTGTGTCGGCATTTTTCACTTTTCCCACGCTTTCTTTATCCTTTGTCAAAAAATTCCCACCTTGCTTTTTTCTTCTAATTATACAACATATGCACAGTAATACTCAATATTTTTTTCAAATTAGCGAAATATTCTTATTATTCCTCTTTAAAAATAGAAGAAATTTCGCCTTTATTGAAAAACTTTTTTATGTATATTCAACAACGAAATTGCAGTTTTAATGTTAATCTGACCAATTTAACAGAAAAAAGACTATAAATCTGTGATATCCTACAATGACCACCCAAAAAACCGCTAATAAAATCTGTTGACTTTTTGGCTATTTAGCACTAAAATCTTTAATATACTACTAATAAATATAAAATTACAAATTAAATTAAAAAGGGAGCGAAAACACAATGGCAACTAAATCAGCAGGAAAAACATATTTGATTTCAAACAAGAGAAGCGGAAAAGTTTTGCGCACAACTGCACTTGGAACAGTAGAGCAAGGAACCATAAGCTACACTGACAACGAACTTTGGATTACAAAAAAAATTAGTGGCAAGGTATTTAAGGTAATCAACAAAGCAAGCGGTATGGCGCTTGATATAGTTGCTCATGGCATGGACAACGGAACAGAAGTGCAAGTATGGGAAGACGTTATCGACTCTGAGACTCAACTTTGGGAGCTAGAGACAGCTTCTAGGGGTCACAAATTAGTTAAAAATATTTACAACCAAAAAGTGCTTGATATAAGAGATTTAAGCGACGACGACGGTGCTGTTATACAAGTATGGGATCATGTTGGCGGAGATAACCAAGAATGGAAGCTAGCCGAGTATCCTGTTGCAGTTACAAAAACTGTTACTAAAAAGAAAACAACATCTGTTGCAAAATCAAAACCAGCGGAAGCTAAAAAAACCACTGTAGCCGAGGAAAAAGCACCAGCAAAAACAACTACAGCAAAAAAACCAGCTGCTACAAAAACTACTACTGCTAAGACAACAACAAAAACACCTGCAAAAAAAGCACCAGCTAAAAAAGCAGCGGTTAAAAAGTAATAAAATAATTTTTGTCAAATTGACAAACAAATGTAGGGGCGAACACACAGGTTCGCCCCTACGAATTTTATTCATTATCAATCGCTAAACAGTCCCATAGACAGATATTTTTCTGCTCCGTCGGGTAGGATTACTGCTATATTTTTGCCCTTGTATTCTTCTCTTTTTGCTATTTGCACGGCGCCGTTTAGGGCAGCACCCGAGGATATTCCGCATAGGAAAGCTTCGGTTTTTGCAAACATTCTTGCGCTTTCTCTTGCGTCTTCGGTAGAAACTGTTACAATTTCATCAATTATATCTCTGTCTAAAATCTTAGGGATAAATCCAGCTCCTATGCCTTGTATGCCATGGGGGCCTTTTTCTTTTCCTGATAAAACCGCAGACTCTTTTGGCTCTACCGCAATTACTTTAATATTTGGATTTTTCTCTTTTAAGAATTTACCTGTTCCACTTATTGTTCCGCCTGTTCCCACACCGCAGACCAACACGTCAATTTTTTCGTCCATTTGGCTATATAGCTCAGGACCTGTTGTTTTGTAGTGTGCCATTGGGTTTTGGCTGTTTTCAAACTGAGATGGCATGAAATAGTTTTCGTTATTTTCTAAAAGCTCTGTCGCTTTTTCTATTGCACCTGCCATACCTTTTTCTTTTGGTGTGAGCACTAAGCTTGCGCCATATCCGCGCATGATGTCTTGTCTTTCCTTTGACATATTTTCTGGCATTACTATTACAGTTTTATAGCCAAAATACGACGCCACCATGCAAAGTCCTATTCCGGTATTTCCTGAGGTCGGCTCGACTATTACACTGTCTTTTTTAAGCTTTCCCTCTTCTATAGCTTTTTGTATCATTGCCTTTGCCACCCTGTCTTTGACAGAGCCTGCAGGATTGAACGCCTCGAGTTTTGTAAAAATCTCTGCCTCTAATCCTAAAAATTCTTTAAATTTGTCCGCCTTTAATACAGGCGTATTTCCGATTAAGTTTAGTATATTCATTTTTTAATTGATACTTGAGAATTGAGAATTTAAGAAAATGCTTTGCTTTTTCCGCCATCACTCTCAATTATACATTCTCCATTCTCAACTATTTACTCCTCTTTTCCACAGCATTTTTTGTATTTTTTACCGCTTCCGCAAGGACAAAATTCGTTTCTGCCTACCTTTTTGGTTCCTCTAACCGTTGTGTTGTTTGCACCGCCCTCTACTGCTCCTGTTGCAGAGGTTTCTTTTGCAACGGCTTCTCTTTTTGGTGCTTCTTTTGTGCGAAGTCTTAGGGTCATCATAGCTTTTCCTGTATTTTCCCTAATATTCTCTATCATTTGGTCAAACATGTCAAAACCCTCTGTTCTGTACTCGATTACAGGGTCTTTTTGACCGTACGCCCTCATTCTTATGCCATGCTTTAGCTCGTCCATTGCGTCGATATGATCCATCCACTGGGTGTCTACGTTTTTGAGTAGTACCATACGCTCTGCCTCGCGCATAATTTCGGGTGTGTAAGTTTTTTCTTTTTCCTCATAGATTTTCATAGCTTTTTCTTTAAGCAGGGCTTTTACGTCCTCTACCTCTAGGTCTTCTATTTGATCTTGAGTATAGTGTAAATCGTCGGGAGTAAGTAACCAACCCATGTAATGTCCTCTAAGGCTTGCGATGTCCCAATCGTCTTTTATCACATCTTTTGGTAGGAATAAATCGACATTTGCATCGATTGAGTCGTAGACCATCTTAGTCACTTGCTCTTGCACATTTTCTCCGTTTAGCACTTTGTTTCTTTGATCATAAATAATTTCACGTTGACGGTTCATAACGTCGTCGTATTGTAAGACATTTTTTCTTATGCCAAAGTTTCTGCCCTCTACTTTTTTCTGCGCATTTTCTATGGTGTTTGAGATTATTCCCACGTCAAGCGGTGTGTTTTCGTCCATGTTCATTTTGTCCATGACCATGCTTATTCTGTCGCCACCGAATAGACGCATCAAATCGTCTTCTAGTGAGATATAAAAGCGGCTTTTACCAGGGTCACCTTGTCTACCCGAACGACCTCTTAACTGGTTGTCAATTCTTCGTGACTCGTGGCGCTCTGTGCCTATTATATAAAGTCCGCCTGCTTCTTTAACCTCTTTTGCCTCTTGTTCTATTTCTTTTTTGAACTGTGCTTGTAAGTCTGCAAAAGTTTTTCTTACATTTAAAATCTCTTCGTTGTCGGTTTCGTTGTGCGCTGTCGCCTCTTCTAAAAGCTCTTCCTCTATGCCCATGCTTCTCATTTTCGAGATAGCCATAAAGTCTGTGTTACCGCCTAGCTTAATGTCAGTACCCCTACCAGCCATGTTAGTTGCAATAGTTACGGCGCCTTTTTTACCTGCCTGCGCTATGATTTCAGCTTCTTTTTCGTGGTATTTAGCGTTTAGAACTTCGTGTTTTACGCCTTTTTTCTTAAGCATTTTGCTTAATAGCTCAGATTTTTCAATCGTTACCGTACCTACAAGTATCGGTTGACCTTTTTCGTGGTGCAAGGCTATGTCGTCTATTACGGCATTCAACTTTGCCACTTCTGTCTTATAAACTAAGTCTCTACAGTCCTCACGCACCATAGGCCTATTTGTTGGAATTTCCACGACGTCTAGTTTATATATTTCTGAAAACTCTGCTTCTTCTGTAAGCGCCGTACCTGTCATACCCGAAAGTTTTCTGTATAGTCTAAAGTAGTTTTGGAAAGTGATAGTCGCCAAGGTTCTGCTCTCGTGTGCTACTTTTACATTCTCTTTTGCCTCTATCGCTTGGTGAAGTCCCTCGCTGTAACGTCTGCCGTTCATTAGACGTCCTGTGAATTCATCGACTATTATGACCTCGCCGTCGCGCACAACGTAGCTTACATCTTTTATCATATTTCCATAGGCTTTTATCGCTTGGTTTATATGGTGTTGAATTGTCACATTGTCGGGGTCAGTAAGGTTTTCAAGGCTAAAGAAAGCTTCTGCCTTTTTTACGCCTCTTGCTGTAAGAGACGAGGACTTTGCTTTTTCGTTTACTATATAGTCGTATTCTTCGTAAATTTCGTCGTTGTCTTGTTTTTCGTCGGTCTCGGCAACTCTTATAGGTTTTAAGGTTCTTGCAAATGTGTTTGCAAGTTTGTATAAATCTGTAGATTTTTCGCCTTGTCCCGAGATGATAAGCGGTGTTCTTGCCTCGTCTATAAGGATTGAGTCAACCTCGTCGACGATTGCATATATATGGCCTCTTTGTACTTTTCTTTCTTTATAAAGCACCATGTTATCTCTTAGATAGTCAAAGCCAAATTCGTTGTTTGTTCCATAGGTGATGTCGCAGTTGTACACTTTTCTTCTCTCATCATTTGGGAGCCCGTTGTATATACAGCCTACGGTAAGGCCTAGGAATTTATATATTTTACCGTTCCACTCACAGTCACGTTTTGCAAGGTATTCATTGACAGTTACAACGTGTACGCCCTCGCCTGACAGCGCATTTAGGTATGCGGCTAACGCCGAGGTAAGAGTTTTACCCTCACCGGTTTTCATCTCACTTATTCTTCCTTGGTGCAAAATCATTGCACCTTGAATTTGCACCCTGTACGGTCTTTCTTCTATTACCCTCCAAGATGCCTCTCCACACACGGCAAATGCATCTGGCAAAATATCGTCTAAGGTCTCGCCGTCTACAAGTCTTTTTTTCAAAACCTCTGTTTGCGAGCGAAGCTCTGTGTCGCTCATTTTTTTATACTTTTCCTCAAGTGCCATGACGGCGTTTACTCTTGCATCTATTCTTTTAAGCTCTTTTTTGCTATAGTTTCCAAAAAGTGCATTTAAAATACCCATAAATTCACATACCTTTCTTAGCCTGAATATCTTCTGATTATATCACTTATTAAAATTTAATTCAATAATATTTTATTAACAGTCAAATTTATATTACAGTGAATAATTTATAAAATTTGTCAAAAAATAGCTGTGTTAGTTATCTTGAAATAGGAGTAAGTTTATTATGACAAAAAAGAAAAACATTATTATACTTTGCCTCACTGCTTTTGTATTTATTCTTTTAGTTGTTTTCGCAGTGAGAATTATGGGTTTTGGGGACGATTTAAACCAAGACTTACAGTACACATACACAAAGTCGCTCGGCCAATTTACCGAGTATATCGCACAGAGTGTTATAGCACTTGATAAGTCACAGTACTGCACTACGGTAGCCGGACACTTGAGCGTCGCAATGCAGATAATGCAGGCGGGGACAGGGGCAAAGGTCGCCATGTCTTACTTGCCTTTTAGCGATAATAATTCGACGAGCATAGAAAGTCATATTTCGGTGGCGTCTGATTTTGCGCTTTATATTACCGAAAAGACAGGAAGGGGAGAAGAGCTAAGCGAAGACGACAGGGCAAACTATAATATTCTCTATGAGGGCATGTCGCAAATACTTGATGAATTTGTGGAAATTCGCGCGCAAGTAGAGAGCGGCAACTTGTCCATAGGGCAAACTGGAAGTATACTGAGTAAAAGTCTCAATTTACCAACTCCTCCCGTTTTTGATGAAAATCTAAGCGATTTTACAGAACAAATCACCGAAATGGCAAGTATAATATACAACGGGCCTTTTTCTAATCATGTAGAAAATCAAGAGTCATATTTTTTAAAAGGCAAGGCTGAGATAAGTGAGAGCGAGGCGCTCTCTAAGGCAAGTAAATTTTTAGAGGAAGACGTAAACTCTTTACAGGTCATTAGCATTTCAGAGGGCAATATACCCTCATTTGAAATAGCAAGTAAGGACGGCGTTATACGAATTACCAAGGTAGGAGGAGAGGTTTTGTACTACAAAAAATCTCACGAGACAAGCCAATCTACCATGTCGTATGAAAAGGCGTTAGAACAGGCAAAAGTGATTTTGCAAAAAAACGGCTATACCGATGTGGTTGAAACTTACTATGTAATAAACGATAACACCTGCACTATAAATTTTGCAAGTGTATATGAAAATGTGACGATGTACCCGGATTTAATTAAGGTGACAGTGGAGCTAAACGAAGGAAAAATGGTTGAATTTTCTGCAAATGGTTATATTATGAACCACAAAGACAGAACCGACACTCTGCCCATGCTGAGCGAGGCACAAGCGGCGGAGAGTATAAGCGAACTGCTGGATATACAAAAAATCTATGTTGCCGTAATTTCCACCGGCGGGGGAGAGGAAGCGCTGTGCTATGAATTTTTGTGCTTAAATGAAAACAGCGAGGAAGTTTTAGTCTATATAAATGGCGAAAACGGGCTTGAAGAAGATATATTTTTGATAAATCGCACAGAACAAGGCGTGTTAGTTAAATAATTTTACTTGAAATGCATAAAATTTTATGTTATAATTTCTTCAATATAAATTAATGGAAGGGGCGATTTTCATGCCTAATTTACAAGGAAGCAAAACCGAGAAAAACTTAATGGAAGCATTTGCAGGCGAAAGCCAAGCCAGAAACAAGTACACTTTTTATGCATCTAAAGCAAAAAAAGAGGGTTACCAACAAATAGGCGCAATATTTGAGGCGACAGCTGCCAACGAAAAAGAACATGCTGAAATTTGGTACAAACTTTTGTGCGGAGGCTCAATTCCTAGCACTAAAGAAAACCTAAAAGACGCCGCCGCGGGCGAGCACGGCGAGTGGACAAGCATGTATAAAAGAATGGCAGAAGACGCAAGAGAAGAAGGATTTAACGAAATAGCCGAGTTATTTGAAGGCGTTTTAGTTATTGAAAAAGACCACGAGGAAAGATATTTGAAGCTTCTTAAAAATCTAGAAGACGGCTCCGTATTTACAAAAACAGAAAAAACCGTATGGATTTGCAGAAACTGTGGACATCTTCACGACAGCGAAAGCGCACCTCAAGTCTGTCCAGTATGCGCCCACCCACAAGCATATTTTGAGCTTAGGGTGATTAATTATTAAGTAATAGTTAATAGTTAATAGTTAATAAGTATTGCGAAAATCGGGTAGAATAAAAAATTCTACCCGATTTTTATATTTGAAACACGCCAAAGGCGTGAACCTTAATTATTCATTATTAATTATTAATTATGAATTATTAATTATTAATTATTTTTCACTCTTAACTACATAAACTCCCTTTTTCTTATAGGGTAGTTCTAGTTTAAAGCCCAGTTCCTCTAGTTTTTTCATGGTGCTTGAGGCTCCGTGTTTTTGTCTTATTACAAGGTAGAGATTTCCTCCCTTGTTTAGCTTTTCAAAGCTCTCTTCATACATCTCGAAAATCTTCTTTTTTCCTGCGTGTATAGGTGGGTTTAGGATTATATTGTCGAAAGTGCCGTCTATGCTTTTTAATGCGTCTGAAACCACAAGTTTTGCCTGCATTTCATTTTTCGCAAGGTTCTCTTTTGCATATTCAAGCGCTCTTTCGTTTACATCTGACATAGTAATGCTTTTTATCTGCTCTTTAAATATTTTTCCCATGGTAATTCCCACCACGCCATAGGCACAACCTAGGTCTAGTATATCGCCGTTTAGGCTTTTTATATTTTCTAGCATGATTATCGTGCCCTCGTCCACACTGTCGGGCGAGAACATTCCGCTGTTTGTCTTAAAAGAGAATTTTTCTCCACCAAAGTAGAAATCAATTTCCTTTTCCTCGTCTTTTAAATCGTCATTATTTGTAAAATAGTGGCTCATAACGCTTTCTCATTTCCTAAAGTAATTTATGTAAAAGTACTGTTTCGTCGCTAAAGTGCGAGCTTTGTTTCTCAAAACCCGCCCTCACAAACGCCGACACCGCCTGCGTGTTTTCTTTCTCTATACCCACTGCAAATGCTGTTGCCATGCCTTTTTTAAACATATAGTGGCTTAAAATATTCAGTGCGTGACTTCCATATCCTTTGTCGCGCATTTTTTCGTTTGCAATAAACATTTTTACTGTATACGCCTTATCATTTGATTTTAAATGATAGTGTTTTAGCTCGTCTTTTATAGGGTCTAGCTGGATATATCCCAAGAAATCTTCTTGATTTTTTATTATAAAGCTTAAAATTTCGCTTTTGCTTTCTATGTATGGTGAGAATTTTTGCACTATTTGTGGGAAGTTCAAAAACTCGCCTTCTTCGCAAAACATTCTCGTCAGTTTATAGTCGTCGAACCACTCGGTTAGTACCGAAAAGTCGTCTTCCGTCATTTTTGTAAGGCAAAAATCGCCGTCTTTTATCACAAGGCTTGTCCCCATGCTTTGCGCATAGTCGGATTTAATCATTGAGTATGTAACGGGGCTTAACACTCCGAATTCACTGTCATAATACCCTTGTCTTAACACTCCCTCTTTTACAAAACCGCAGTCCGAAAGAGCTTCTTCAAACATTGGTTTTTCAAAGTTTAATGTGCTGTAAACTCTGTTTACTTTCACTATTTCAAATAAATGTGACACCGTAGTACTTAGTATTAGAGAAGTCATTTCCTCTGTTGCATCGCTTCCTAAAAACAGGTCTATGGACATTGCGGAAAGCTGTTGGTTAAAATCTCCCAGCTTTACTATGCCCAAAAGTTTTGTCAAGTCGGATTTTTGATAGGCACCAAGAAAAATATACGCCCTCGCCTTAAAAGCTTCTTGCGTAAGTCTTAAAAAATTATTTGCCGAATATTTTGCGTATTTTGTCGTTTTTATAAGCTCTTCTATCTTTTTAGCATCTGATGAATAAATCTGGGACAGAGTTATCTCGTTTCCTGCTATAAAAGGAAAGCTTGAAAATAAAAATTCCTGTTTCATGGTGTCTACTCCTTTTTAATATTTTAGTGGGATTTTGTGGAAATTTTTGGACGACGAAACGTCGCCCCTACGTGTTAATTTAAAATCACTGGTGGATTTCGGGCGGTCAATGACCGCTCGTGAGGGTTACACAAAATATAAGGCGTAACTGTAGGGCAAGGGCTCTGCTCTTGCCTTTGGGTTTTCTGCAAATCGAAGTTTAGAAAACTTTTATCAACCCAAAATATCGAGCAACTCTTTTGGGCTGTTTATCACTTCTCCACAGGCTTCAAAGTCGCCAAAGCCATAGTTTGCATGGATGAAGTCTATTCCAGCACCTTGCGCCGACTGCATATCCCATATCGTGTCGCCTACATAGACTGCATTTTTGTAGCCGTTTCTTTTAATTACATCTATAATATTATCTTTTTTTGAAAGTCCTGTCCTGCCGAAACTTTCATAGTCTTCAAAATACTCTTTTGTGCCCATAGATGCAAAATAAGCCTCTATATAGCCGTCGTTGCAGTTACTTACTATTGCAAGGCGGTATTTTTTTGACAGTTCTTTTAAGGTTTCTTCTATTCCCTCATACGCCGTTCCTCCTTGCTTTTCTAAGTGGACGTTTTCAAGGTCACAGCAAAGATCAAACAGCCTTTTTCCCTCTTTTGGGTCTATTCCCGGGAATAAAATTTGCATAAGTTCGTCGTCGGGCAAACCCATTACTTTGTAGAGTGCATCAAGGCTTGGTGCTTTGTACTTTGTTCCTTTTAGAACTTCTTCCCAGCATATAGATATCTGAGGGGTGGAGTTCCAAAGTGTTCCGTCTAAATCGAAAATTATGCTGTCGTATTTTTTATTCATGTCTAATACTCCTTATACTTTCCATGCTTGTAAATCTTTTAGATCAAATGGTGTTTGCTGATATACATAGTAATTAAGCCAGTTTGAAATAAGCAGGTGTGCGTTGCTTCTCCACGTAAACGGTGGTGTTTTTGTGTCGTCGTCCTCTGGGAAATAATTGTATGGCACCGTGGGGTTAAGCCCCTTGTTTAAATCCCTGAAATACTCTTTTGCCAAGGTGTCCCTGTCGTACTCTGCGTGACCTGTAACGAAAAACTGTCTACCGCTTTTTGATGCGGCTATATGTAGCCCTGCAAGTTTTGACAGCGACAAGACTATTAAATCAGGATGATTTTTAACGTCTACTGTCGTAACATCTGTGTATCTTGAGTGTGGTGCAAAGTAGTTGTCGTCAAACCCGCGCATTAGTGGGTGATAGGGGTTTAGCACCTTGTGGTTATATATACCGCTGAGTTTTTGCGGCAACATATGCTTGTCTATTCCATAGTGAAAGTGCATCCCTGCCTGTGCTCCCCAGCATATATGCATGGTCGAATAGACATTTGTTATCGACCAGCGCATAATGTCGCATAGCTCGTCCCAGTAGTCGACTTCTTCAAACGGAAGTTTCTCTACCGGTGCGCCTGTTATTATCATACCGTCGTAACGGTTTTCTTTTATCTGTGAAAACTCTTTATAAAAAGTGTTTATATGTGTTTGAGAAGTATTTTTACTTTTGTGTGATGCCATGTGCAAAAAATCGACATTCACTTGCAAAGGAGAATTTCCCAAAAGTCTTAAAATTTGTGTTTCTGTCTCAATCTTAGTTGGCATTAAGTTTAAAAGCAAAATATTTAAGGGTCTTATATCTTGAATATCTGCGTCTTTATGACTCATTACAAAAATATTTTCCGAGCTTAAAACTTCAAGTGCCGGCAAATCGCCACTCATAACTATAGGCATAAATTCCTCCTAATTTTTTTTGAAAATTATATTACATTATATCATAGGCGAATACGAGGTGTCAAAGATTTAGTAATTGAGAATGGAGAATGCAGAGTGCAGAATTGTGGCGAAAAATGCAAAGCATTTTCTTTAAAATAAAAAATCCAAAGGATTTTCGCCACAATTCTCAATTCTCAATTATTAATTCTCAATTATTAATTCTCAATTAAAGAAAGCATATCCACCGCTATGTCTAGCGCTATGTCTATGCCGCCTCCGCCTTCTTCTACTACTACCACAAAGGCATAAGGGGTTTCGGGGTTTTGGGAAAAGCCCATAAACCATGCGTTTGGCTCTTTGCCTTCTCCTACTTCTGCTGTGCCTGTTTTTGCGGCAATTTGCATGCCACTTGGAAACCTTGAGTCATAGTAGTAGTTTTCTACTGCATTTCTCATAAGACCTGATAACTCGTTTGAAAGTTCGGTGCTCATAAGCCTTGTTTTTTGTCCTGCGTTTGAACCCTCTAGCACTGTCGGGTGCACGTATTCTCCGCCATTTGCAATAGCTCCAACGAGCATTAGCATATGCATGGGGTTTGCAGTGTTTGTGTACTGTCCTACGCTTGACCAACCGAGGTTTACCTCTGCCACGTCCTCTAGGTCTATGACGCTTTTTACCGTCGTAAACTCACCTAAGTCTAAATTTTGGTTAAACCCTAAATCCTCTGACACCTGCTCTAAGGTATCGGCACCCATGTCCATAGCCGCTTTTGCAAAGAAGATGTTACATGACCTGCCATACGCCTCGTATACGTCTATGTCACCGTGGGTTCCAAGGCAGGTTATCCTGTCGACTCCCACGTCTAAGTGTCCTCCACAATAATAAGTGGTGTCCTCCCAGTTTGGTACATTTTCCATAAGCGCCGCCGAGGTGACAGTCTTGAACACAGAACCTGGAGTATAACTCGACGACACAGTGTTGTCTAGCAGTACACCGTCGTAGTCTTCATTTGTAAGCAAATCTTCAGGTTGGTTTGACGGGTCAAATGTCGGCGCGCTCACCTTTGCTATAATTTCGCCTGTTTTGTAGTTGTACATAAGCACAGCGCCGTTTTTTCCGTTTAGTCCCTCATACGCTATGGAGTTTATATTTGCATCTATGCTGAGTTTCAAATCATTTTGCCCAAAAGGCAAGTCGTTTAATCCAAAAATTGGGTTGTATCCCATCAAGTGCTCTAGCATATTGTTTTGAACGCTTGTTCCTATATATCCATTGCTGTCTCCTATTGTGTGCAAAAGCGAATGTCTTATGTCGCTGTTGTCGCTATAGGTTCTAACGCCGTCTTCGGTTGTTGCCAAAAGCACACCGTTAGTGTCTAGTATATCTCCAATTTGCACAGTTGAGCTCTCGGCATAAATATGACCGTTATACGGCTGTGCTATCCACTTTCCGCCCTGTGTAAACATATTAAAAACCAAATACGCCACACCTCCTATAAACGCTAATAATAGCACATATAAGACTATAGATCGTCTTCCTGTCGTCTTCAATTTTTACACCTTCTTTCTTCGCACGGCATATACTCTTTCGTCTGATGCTTTGATAAACGCGAGCATTCCCCATACGGAAATCATGCTTGTACCGCCCATGCTTATAAAAGGCAGGGTAACGCCCGTAAGCGGTAAGACATCTGTTGCGCCAAACACGTTTAGTGCCGTCTGAAAGAGCAAAAATCCTGCGGCAGAACAGGCGCATATCGAGTAAAACGCCGACCTTGTCTTTGTTGCGTCTGCCTTTGCATACATTGTAAACAGGCTTATCGCAAGGAGGACACAAAGCCCCATTATCAAGCCTAGCTCCTCTGTCATCAGGCCGAAAACCAAGTCGTTTTCTGCCGCTGCGACATAGTGTAAAAAGCCATTTCCAAGTCCCATTCCAAAAAATCCGCCACTTGCCATATAGGTAAGGGTTCTTACTTGTTGATATCCAAGGCTGTCGTTTACATGATCCCATACATTTGTCCACCCTGCAAAACGCTGTGCAACATACGGCATAAAGTAAATTATCATCACGGCGCCTATTGCGGCTGCGGCAATGATTAGCGCTATCGTTCTAAGGTTACCCGAGCGCATAAATGCGATTATTAAAAATCCTACAAAATATATGAGTGCCGAGCCAAAATCTCGCATGACAAATAAAAATCCCATACAAATCATGGCAAACAAAATAAATTCACCTATGTTCTTTTTTGTTTGTAGTCGGTCTAGTGTAGACGCGCCGACTATTATAAAACCTATTTTTATAAGCTCTGAGGGTTGAACGCTTATAGGGCCTATCATTATCCAGTTAGTCGAGCCGTTTATTGTCGAGCCCAAGACTAAGTTCACTACAAAAAACAGTATTGAACCTATTGCGAAAAACAGCCTGAACTTTGTCACCCTTTCAAGGTCTGACATAAACCAAATTAAAAATATAAATACTATAAGTCCTATTCCGAAAGAGGCAAACTGTGTCACGACATGCAACACTGTTCTGCCCGACAAGAGCATTATGCCTATTCCGCTTAAGAGTATTCCTATGGTTTCGACCTCAAAACTCACCCTGTTTAAGATTTTTACCGATACTATATAAAAAAGCCAAGATAGTATAAAAATCGCCGCAAAAATCACGAGTCCGTCGGGTCTAAATTCGCCCGTACCAAATGTTAACTGAAATCCCAACAAGGCATGCACCACGCTTGTAAAAAACATGAGCATAAACGAGCTTAAACCCTTGTTGTATCTTTTATTCATCTGGCTGTGGCTTTCTATGTCTGTGGTGTTTGCAAGCTCTAGAAAAGACATGCCTATGTTTATCACATCGCCTATTGCGACTCTTTTTTTCTCTTTTACTTGTCTTTCGTTTAAGTACACTCCTGCCTTAGAGTCTGTGTCGCTTATAAACCAGCCTGCGTCACGCCTAAAAAGCACTGCGTGGTCTCTTGAAACCGTGTTGTCAAGCAGGGTGATATCACTGCTTTTACTTCTTCCTATGGAGTTTTCCCAGTACAAGACGGGGTAGACGTTTCCCGTGTCCACATCTCTTAACACCACCAATGGTTTTGTTCTTCTTAACCCTTGTCTAAAAGAGCTATAGCACTGCCATACCACAAAGACTGCAATAAGCGGAGTTATTATCCTTAGCATTAGCATTATAAATGAAATCACGGGTGAGTTCATTATATTGCTTATAAATTCTTGCATATTTCACCTCTTACTTTTTAAATATCTAAAATCTCTGCCACTTCTCCCTTTGTTTTGTAAATATGATTTTCCTTTACAAATCCTCTTACCATTGACAGAGGGTACACTCTCGAGCCACGTCCAACAACGGTGCCGGGGTTCATGACTGTGTTACAACCTATTTCTACATTGTCGCCTAAAATCGCACCGAATTTTTTAAGCCCAGTGTCTTCTTTTTCTTTTTCAAAATTTACAGATATAAGGCTTTTGTCCTGTTTAACATTTGATGTTATTGCGCCGGCTCCCGTATGCGCCTTATAGCCTAGAACCGAGTCTCCTACATAGTTATAGTGAGGGACTTGAACATTATTAAATAATACTACATTTTTAAGCTCTGTGGAATTTCCCACAACGCAGTTTTCGCCAACTAAGACGCTTCCTCTTATAAACGCACCCGGTCTTACCTCTGTGTTATGTCCTATTATGCAAGGAGGAGCTATGTAGGTATTTGGGAAAATTTTTGCAGAGTTTGACACCCATACATTTTTTTCTACCTCTGTATACTCCTTTTTATCAAGGTTTTTGCCAATCTCTATTACCATATCACCAATTTTAGGCAGAATTTGCCATGGATACTCGCATTTTTCAAAATATTCTTTAGCCAGTGTTTTTGTAAGGTCTAAAAGCTTCTCTGTTTTCATTAAGTTAATCATATTTTCTTCTCCTTAAATAATATATAGGCTTTCATTATTGCCACCTGTGTTTTTGAGTCTTCTATTTCGTTATTCATTACCATTTCAAATGCTTTTTCTATGTGAATTTTTTCTACTTCTATAAACTCGTCTTCGTCTAAATCCATGTCGACATACGAACTTATTCTGCACGCCCATATCCTTATTATCTCGCCGCAATATCCAGGGCTTGGGTATAGGTCGCCAAGATAAATGTAGCTGTCGGCAGTGGTTCCTGTTTCTTCTCTTTGCTCTCTTTTCATTGCCTCAAACGGGTCTTCGCCGACCTCTAGTTTTCCAGCAGGCACTTCAAGTATCACTTTTTTGTAAGGATATCTAAACTGTTTTACAAAAAATATCTCGTCTTTTTCATTAAGTGCTACAACACACACTCCTCCGCTGTGGTGGACTACCTCTCTTTTTGCTAAGGCTCCGTTTTCAAGCTCCACCTCGTCTAGGGTGACTGTCATTATTTTTCCTTTAAATATCTCTTCGCTTTTAAGTGTCTTTTCAAATAATTTCAAAATTATTCCTCCATTTTTATAAATTCCTCAAGGTCTATTTCACGTTTAAGCTCTTCCTCTGTAGGAAGGTATGTCATATATTTTGATGCAAAAATTTGCTTGTTGTCTTCAGGCAATGTATATTTTACCACAGCATCTGCTTTATCGGCACACAATACAAGACCTATTGGCGGATTGTCTCCCTCGCTCATTAGCTCTCTTGTGTAATAATTTGTATACATCTGCATTTGTCCTAAGTCTTGATGTGTAAGTTTTCCCATTTTCAAGTCAATCAACACATGACATTTCAAAATATAGTTGTAAAAAACTAAATCTATATAATAATGCTCGTCATCAATCCTAAAATGCTTTTGTCTGGCTTCAAAGCAAAAACCTCTACCAAGCTCCAATAAGAACTTTTGCAAATGATTTATAATTGTGGTTTCCAAGTCTTTTTCATAATATCTTGAGCTTTTCTCTAAATTCAAAAACTCCATAATGTATGGGTCTCGAATAATTTTTTCATACTCTGGCCTTGGCTCTTTTTCACTCACCTCAGCGGACACTGACTCTTTGTCTTCGCTTGCCAAAAGTCTTTCGTAAAACATGGTGTTAATTTGCCTTTCAAGTTGCCTTACACTCCAATTACTCTTGATACATTCTTCCATATACCAAGCGCGGTTTTTTTCTTTTTTTATTTTCATAAGGGCTCTATAATGTGACCAACTCAATTGGTCACACAGTGTGTGGCGAATTGGAAACGCTAAATAGAACTGTCTCATATATTTTAAGTTTGTTACTGTAAAGCCTTTGCCAAATTCTTTGGTAAGCTGTTCTGATAAAAATTTCAGCAGATTTTTTCCATACTGTGCTCTGTCGTTTTCTCCACAAGCTATGTAAATTTGTTCTCCTATTTCATGGTAGGCTAATACCATCGCTAAATTCACCGCAGAAATTATCTTTTTTTGAGCATTTACTACACTGTTTCTTATCTTTTCGTAAGTTTCTTCTGAATTAGTATTAATTAAATCTACCATTTTACCCTCCAATTTTCTACTATAATTTTATACAAAGTATTTGATTAATTCATATTTATATGCTACAATTATGTAAACTATAAAATTCCATAGGAGAAACAGATATGAAAAAATCACTTTTTTTATTACTTATACTAACTTTAAGCTTTGCTTTGGTCGCTTGTACTCAAAACAGCGCTCCTGCTGTGACGCCTGAGCCAGCACCTACTGCGACGGCGACGGCTACTCCAGCACCAGAAAGTGAAGACGAGAGCGAACCTGAGACTACTGCAACGCCTGCACCTACCGCTTCTACTTCTGATACATCAAGCGATGTTCCTAGCTCTTCCCAAGGCTTGCCTGCAATTGAGGGAAGCGAAGCCTTTGTTGCTCTTTTAACGGGTAATGCGATAGACACAAAATATAGCGACGGCATCACTACTGCCGCTTCTACTCAAGAATCTATAGAGTCGACAAACCTTGCTACTCGTGAGTGGGAGACTCAGCTTAATTACACATACACCAACCTTATAAATACTTTAAGCGAAGACGATAAAACTCAGCTTGAACTAGAGCAAGACGCGTGGCGCAATGAGCTTCCAATATATCTTGAGCAGTTCCAAGAAGAGACCGAGGAATTAGGCTCTAGCGGATCACTTGAATATGCTTACAGAGTTATGCTTTTATACAGAGAGCGTGCACTTGCACTTTTTACCCTTGAATTTGAAAATAGCGGCGAAATAGAAATCGTCGATAATTCAGGCGAGGCTGTTGGATAATAAATTTTATGAACCGACTGCAGAGGAGAAATCTTCTGCAGTATTTTTTTGTTCTTCTTTCATCTTTTTAAGTTTTTTAAGCTCTACCCACATAAACATTATCGCTATACTTGCCGCTATGAAGTTTGATAGGGCATAGGCTAGGTATACGCCTGTTATTTTTAATGGTGGCGATAAAATCCACACAAGTGGGGCAAGGGCTAGGCCGTATCTTAAAAGCATTAAAAGTGTAGTTAGCTTTGTTTTGTTTACCGCTTGGAAATACTGGGCACATATTACTTGCATACCCATTAAAGGTACCATGCACATATACCAGCGTGTCGCAGTTATTCCTGCCTCTATAAGCTGAGGGCTACTTGCAAATGGAAGCACTAATATATATGGAATTAGCATACTCACCGCAAAAAACGCCGTGGACAAAACAAAGCTGTATATAAGCGAAAGTCTTGCGGTTTTTTCTACTCTTCCATATTTTTTTGCTCCCCAGTTGTACCCAAACAAAGGCTGTGCGCCTTGACCCAAGCCTACTACCACCATTTGATAGACTGAGAAAATCGTTGAGGCTATGGTAAATGCTCCTATGTCTAAATCTGTTCCGACGCTTACTATGCATATGTTTACATAGGTATTAACACCAGTTGCAAATATTTGCACATAAAAAGACGGCGAACCTGTTTTCATTATTTGCCATAAAAGAGACATAGCCTTTGGCGGATTTTTAAATCTTAGATTTACAGGTATGTCTTTTGCCTTTATAAAATAGTAAATCACATATACTGTTAGTGTGGTTTGCGATATAACTGTCGCAATACCTGCGCCCATTACACCCATGTTTAAAAAATATATAAATATTGGATTTAAAATCACATTTAAAATTGATGTGTAGATAATTATTTTCATGGTGACGCTTGCCTTACCCACTGCCCTTAAAGAGCTTGAAAGACAGTATCCGGGAAGCCCAAACACCGAGCCTATTACAAGCACGGATATATATTCTTTTGCCATGTCAAACGAGCTTTCGGGTATTTCCATAAAACTTAGTATTGGATCTATAAAAATCATAAAAACCACGGTAAACACCGCAAGGCTTATAAATATGTACTTAAACGCCAGAAATAAAATGCCGTTTGCCTCGTCTACTTTTTCCTCACCTAGTTTTATGGATATCAAGGACGAGGAGCCGACGCCTATTAAAAGTACAAAAGCCATTTGCAAGACTTGTACGGGCATGGTAATTCCAACGGCTGTCAGAGCATACTCGTTAATACTGCCCACAAAAATTCTGTCAGCCACATTTAATATAGCACCGCTTAACATTCCCATTATGGCAGGTATGCTTAAATGCCATAAAAGTTTTGATATTTTATCGCTACCTAAATCTATCTTCAAAATAAATCTCCCTCTATTTGTTTCTTCCCTACATAATATACATAAGGATTATATCATAAATGAACATAAAATTAAATGTTTATTTTTTAATTATATATCACATTCAAGTGTCAAAATCTTTGCAAAATTTGTAAAAAAATAAATTTTTAAAGAAAAGTTTCCTTTTTTAGGGAAACTTTTCTTATTTTTTTGCCCATAAGTGAAAGGGCTTTTCGGCCGAAGTCTCTTTTAAATATATATTGTTCAAGAGGTGTTTATGGAAAACGACAAAATCTTAGAAGGTTATGAAAAAATAGCTTTCGGCAGCATTGCAGACCCTGTTAGGCTATTATTTTGCGAAGACATTAGCTACAGGACTTTAAAAAACTTGGATTTATTCTCTGTTTCTGAAATTAAACGGGCAAAGGGAGGCGCCATGGAGATTAAGTTCTTCGACAGGCTAAAGGCTCTTGAATGCATGGAAAATTTCAGCGCATCAAACAACGCTACCCCAAGTTTTTACAAGGCTTTGCTTGACGGGGCAAAATCATTAAACGGTGATGAAACATGAGGGCGGTGGCTTTTTCAAAAAAGCAGATGAGGGCTTTGTGTTGGTGGTGCAAAGATAGCCCGCTAAACACAAAAACTGCGCTTATCTGTGACGGGGCAGTAAGAAGTGGCAAGACGCTTTGCATGTCGGTCTCATTTATCATGTGGGCATTTTTTGAAATGGGACAGGGAAGTTTTGCAATATGCGGAAAAACCATTAGGGCTGTAAGGCGTAATATTATTGCCGAAATACTGCCGGTACTTCATGAACTTGGCTTTAAAACTGTTTTTAAAATTTCTGAAAATCGACTGATTGTTTCATCAAGCGGAATAAGCATTAATTTTTATTTATTTGGAGGAAAAGACGAGTCTTCCCCTGCTTTAATTCAAGGCATGACTTTGTCGGGCGTTTTGTTTGACGAGGTCGCCTTGATGCCTCGCTCTTTTGTGGAGCAGGCACTTGCAAGGTGTTCTGTCGAGGGGGCAAAGTTTTGGTTTAATTGTAATCCCGAAAGCCCTTATCACTGGTTTTATCTTAACTGGATAACAAAACTAGAAGAAAAAAATGTCTTGTACCTACACTTTACCATGGAAGACAATCCATCATTGTCGGCTGATACAAAAAAGCGCTACCAAAACTTGTTTTCGGGTGTTTTTTATAAGCGCTTTATCCTTGGCGAGTGGGTACAGGCACAGGGCCTTGTCTATCCTTTTATGAATGAAAAAATGTTTTATGATTATCATTCACTAATTTTCGAGCGCTGGGCGCTTTCCATGGACTACGGTACTGTAAACCCTAGCTCTATAGGTCTTTGGGGCGAGAACAAGGGCTGTTGGTTCAGGGTAGATGAGTACTACTTCGACTCGAGAAAAGAGGGCTATCAAAGAACGGATGAAGAGCATTATAAACAGATGTGCGCTTTATGTGAGGGTAAGACTATATCTGCCTTAATAATCGACCCGTCCGCAGCGAGTTTTATAGCCCTCGTAAAAAAGTTTGGAAAATTTCCCGTTATTCCTGCAAAAAATAATGTCGTTGATGGCATAAGGCGGGTTAGCAGTGCCTTAAAAAGTGGCAAAATTAAAATTTGCCATAGCTGCCACAGCGCCATAAAAGAATTTTCACTTTACTCTTGGAATAGCGGAGGAAACGACAGCCCTAAAAAAGAAAATGACCATGCAATGGACGACATTCGCTACTTTGTTTCGACATTTTTAGAGGACTCACAAGGCATACTTACCTATGCTGTAAAAAGAGAAACACAAAGCGAGAAAGGAGAAAAACCTTGGGATTAATAAAGAAAAAACCTAGCGGTGACATTGCGCTTGCTGTACAAACAAGAGAAAAAGAGCTTTATCAGTACCCACCCACCTATTTTGACAGGGCTCTTTACAAAAGTTTAAAGGAAAGTGTACCGATTATTTCGGCATCAATTGGCAAAATTTGTCGGCTTATAGGTGATTTTGAAGTAAAGTGCCAAAACGATGCAGACAGTTATGAGCTCACAAAATTTTTAAAAACTGTAAAAGTGGGTGCAATGGGGCAGGGCATACACTGTTTTATCGCGACTTACTTAGAAGATTTACTCACCTATGGCACTGCGATAGGTGAAATAATACTCAAAGACCATGTTCCATATGCACTTTATAACGCTAGTCTCGACAGTATTGAGCTTAAAGAAGTATCACCTTTAAATGTACAAGTCTCCCTTATTTCTACCGGACGAAAACTGCCTTGTAGATATCCCGAACTTTTACTGATGAGCGCACTTAATCCGCCATCGGGCAAAATTATGGGTGTATCTATTTTAGAGGGACTTCCTTTTGTCAGCGACATACTCTTAAAAATTTATAAGACCATGGGCAAAAATTGGGACAGGGTAGGCAACGTGCGCTTTGCGGTAACTGCAAAAAGCGACGACAGTGTATACGCGCCAGAAAAGGCAAAAAACATTGCAAAAGAATGGCAAAAAGCCATGCGAAGCAATGAGATAAACGACTTTGTTGCCGTGGGAGACGTAAACATCAAGGCTATAGGCGCCGACAACCAAATTCTAGATAGCAACATCCCCGTAAGGCAAATGCTTGAACAGATTGTTGCAAAAATCGGCTTGCCTCCGTTTTTACTTGGGCTCTCTTGGTCATCGACTGAGAGAATGTCCAGCCAACAGGCGGATATTTTAACAAGTGAGCTCGAGGCCTATCGACGACTTTTGGAGCCCGTGCTAATGAAAATTTGCACTATGTGGCTAAGACTTTGTGGAAAAGACGAGGAACTTGAAATCATTTGGGACGACATCAGTCTTCAAGACGAGGTGGATCACTCTGTGGCAAGACTTAATAATGCAAGGGCAAAAGATTTGGAGGTAAAGGCCTATGAACTATCAAACCAGACAGGCGGTAATTAAAAACGAAGCCGCACAAAACAGCGAGGACATAAAGCTTATAAACGGCTACACGAGGCGTGAGTTTAAACAGGACGAAGTCTATACTTTTTCTGTAATACTTTGCGACAACCTTGTAGACCGCGACTACGAAAGCTTTGCACCCGACACCCTAACCGAGCTCTCACAGTTGTTTGTGGGAAAGACAGGCATTTTAAACCATGAGAGAAAAAGCGAAAACCAAACTGCAAGAATTTACAAGACCGAAGTAGTGCGTGACGAAGAAAAACTTACTTCTTTAAACGAAGTTTACACAGCACTCAAGGCTTGGGCTTATATTCCTAAAACCGAAAAGAACGAAGAGCTTATCTCTAAAATAGACAGCGGTATTTTAAAGGAAGTAAGCATTTCTTGCAAGGTGGAAAAGTCTATTTGTAGTATCTGTAAAAAAGAAGACTGTAGCCACCAAAAGGGAAAACTCTATAGCGGTTCTCTTTGTGTGAAAATACTTATAGGGGCAACAGACGCCTATGAATTTTCATTCGTCGCCGTTCCTGCACAAAGAAAGGCGGGTGTCACAAAGCTTTTAGATTTAATTGACAGCGAAGAGACACATAAGCTTCAAAGCTTTGATGAAAAGTCTTTTAGAGAGCTTTCAAAGGAAATTGAAAGTCTTAAAAAAGACGCAGCTTTTGGCAAAATGTATAGGGAAAAACTTGAAAATTCTATAAAACTCTATTCTAAAATTGCTTACAAAGACCTGCCACAAAGCATAGTGGACAACATGATAAAATCGCTTGATACAAACGAACTTTCTCTGCTTGAAAGTGTATTTATAAACGAGGCATCAAAGAGCTTGCCACTTAGTCCACAACTTTACTCAAAACCAATAAAAAACGAAAGTGATTACAATGAATTTGTAATTTAAGAAAGGATGTATTTTATGGCACATTTTGAAAATATCACTATTGAAAAAGACATGTACAGAGTACCGGGTAAATCATTTACACAGGTTTTAGAGAGCCTTGATAGCTCAAAAAACTACATAGGAACTGAGCTCGAAAAATTCGACGCCTTCCAAAGACAGCTAAAGCGTTTTGACATTAAAGTATCAGGTTCTGCTTCTGACAATATCGAGAAATTCTTCTCTACTTCCTCTAGTGCCGCGCTTTTTCCTGAGTATATCTCACGCTCTGTAAAAATCGGCATGGACGACGTCAACCGTCTGCCCGAAATGGTAGCAACGGTTACAAATATTGACTCTATGGATTATCGCAGTGTGGTGTCAAATCTTACAGATTCTGCAAAAGAATTAAAGGACACAAGCGAGGGCACTGCCATTCCCGAGACAGAGATTACAGTTTCGGCAAACCTTGTCGCACTTAAAAAGCGTGGCAGAATGCTTCAGGCTTCTTACGAGGCTTTAAGGTTCCAAAAAATTGATTTACTGACCGTTACTTTAAGACAAATCGGCTCATATATTGCCACTCAGCAAATGAAAGACGCCGTTAACGTGCTTATATCTGGAGACGGAAACTCTAACGCTATTACATCTACAACAATTACGGCTGACCCTAGCTACTCTGATGTAGTGACTCTTTGGGGAGATTTGGCTCCGTTTGGGCTAAACACTATTGTTGCAGGCACAGAAATGATTAAAAAGCTTATGCAAATAAGCGAGTTTAAAGACGCTAATGCAGGGCTAAACTTCCACGGCAGTGGCAAGCTTTCTACTCCTCTTGGCGCAAATGTAATCCATGTGCCTAGCATGGCGGCAGATACAATCATAGGCCTTGACAAAAACTGCGCGCTTGAAATGGTTCAAGCTGGCCAAGTTCTCACAGAATTTGACAAACTTATAGACAGACAACTTGAAAGAGCAGTTATTAGCTCTATTACTGGCTTTGCAAAAATCTTCAAAGATGCAGCCAAGGCAATAAAAGTTAACAAGGCTTAATGTGATATAAAAATTGGGCGATGGCAATTGTCGCCGTCGCCTAATTATTTTAAACGGAGGTGTAAATTTGAACAAGGCTACTATAAGCGAAAAACTCTCCTCACTGCTTGACACAGATGTTTCCACGCCCTACTTTGACACACTGATAAACAGCAGTATGGAAAAAATAAATAATATGCTAAGGCACGACCTAGACCCGCGTGTGATAAACAGTTATAAAGAAAGCCTTGATTTTGCCGTGGTTACGCTTGTTTTTTGCAAGCATATAAATCTTGAGAGCTTAAACACACCCTCTGAGATGACCGTTGGCGAAATGAAGATAAAAAATCCCGATACAGGTAAGTCTCAGGCTATGATAAACAATGCCCTAAGCGCAATTAGTCCTATTTTAAAGTCCACCGATTTTGCCTTTATAAGCGTTTTGGAAGAAGGTGACTGCCCTTATGGTGAATAAAATTTTTAAAAAGGCAGATATTATCACCGTTTTTAAAGAGAACGAGAGTTTTAATTGTCGTGGAATTATAACCGAGCACAAAGAAAACGGAAATTTTAAAAAGAAGCCTCACCCGACAGGAGTTTTAAGCGCGCCTACCTACCTTTATATGGGAAACGCCCTAACCCTTAAAGCAGGTGACACCTTGCACTTTGAGGAAAAAAGCTACCGTGTATTGTCGGCAGGACTACTAAAGACTTTTGGCAGTGTTTTTTGTATGAAGGCAGTGCTTGAAATAATTTTAGAGGAGGGAGATATGTGATGAGCGAAGTAATTCTTGATGAGATGATAGAGCTTTTAAAAGGCCAAATTTCTGACATTGATTTTGTACATCAATTTGAAAATACACAGGCGAGCAGATTTTTTGACAGGCCCATAGCCGTTTTATCGGTTTTAGAGGAAGATTACCAAAGTGACAATCATTTAGTGCTTGAAATAGCCCTTTATGTTTCTGTCACCAAAGGCGCAAAGGCAGGTGGGGAGATTTTTTCTCAAATTTGTTCTGTCTTAAAAAACAGTGTTCATGAAATCACTGCAATTACAAGGGGAAAAATAAAAGAGGACGATGATATTAACTCTATAATTTTGCCCTGCACTTTAAGTATCGACCTATTAAACAAGACGATTTTGGTGGACGGAAAAAAAGTAAAGGCAAAGGCTGTCAGCGTAACGAGACAGGCAAGGCAGGAGATAAGACCGATAGGAAGCGCTAAGAGCATACTTATCTCTAAGCCAAAATATATCATAAAAATAGTCGCACCAAGCCCAAATCTTTTTGACGACGAGGCGATTTTTGACTTTAGCTACAATAATTTTTCCTTTACAAACTGCCGTGTTCTAAGCTCAGCATTTGACGAAAGTGGGCATTGTAAAGAGCTTGAAATAGAGGGGGTACATATATGAATGCAAAACAACTTTCCTATGCTATACAAAGAGACTCAAGACGTTATATAGCAAAGCTTTTTTAGGGGGTATGGTTATGGATTTGATGAAACTTAGCTTTGGAAGCTTTGACTTTGATGTAAACCCAGAGACCCTTATAATTAGCGGTGGCGAAAATATGGAAAACACCAGCTCTACCATGTTTTATCTTGGCACAAAACAGCAATCTGTCAAGGGTGAGGGCTATTTTTTTGGTAGCGACTGTGCTGCAAAATTTGAACAGCTTTCAAAGATTGCAAAAGACGGCGCAAACTATTTAATTTTACCAAAGCTCACGCCTTTTTACGCGGTGCTTACCGAGCTTCGTGCACAGTTTTTACCCGATAATGATCTCTTAAAATACGACTTTATCTTTGTAGAGGCAAACGAAAAAAGCAGTGTCGAAAACAACTGTGTGCTCTATGCAAAACAAGGCGACAGGCTTTGGGATTTTGTCGGTAGCAAAAGCATAGACTGGTTAGTTTCACACAACAGGCATATAAGGCATATCAATAATTTAAAAGAAGGGGAACAGGTGGTTATACGATGATTTTTTTAGCAACAACACAAAGTGGAAAGACTGTAAGCCTCGAAAATGTGCTGAACTTTAGCATACATAAAGATGAAAAAACTCCTGCCGATGCCTTACACGCGGTTTTCTCTTGTGATAAAATACCGGAAAATTTTACTAATATTAAGCTTGAAGGAGCAACCGGTACTCTCTTTTGGGGGCTTGTCGACGAAATTATTTTTACCGACGGCGAAAGCGGTAAATTGCTCGAAATTTACGCAAGGAGCATAGAGGCGCTTCTTCTTGACAACGAAGCCATGCCACAAACAATTTTCTTTCCTTCTGTACCTTTGCTAAAGCACAGGTTTTTAAGCGACTTGGGCTTTTCGAGCGTTATTTCAGAACAAAATGATGCCCTGTCGGCAGAATTTGTCGTGCACAAGGGCAGCAGTGTTTATGAAGTTTTAAGCAATTTTGCAGAAAACTACCTTTCTACTTCTTTCCATGTTTTAGATAATAATACCGTGCTCTTTGGAGAGAAGGACACTATGAGCGTATACGAGGACGACACGCCAGAATTTTTTGAGTTTTCCCGAAATAACTACGATGTTTGCTCTCACATGTACTATAAAGACGCCAGCACAGGAGCCTATGCTACTTGCTTTGAAAATGAGAAAGCAAAGGGAATTTTAAGGATACGTTTCGCACAAAATTCAATTCCTCCTTTTGAACGATTTAAAGTTTACGAGACCTATCACTTGAAATTCCCTAAGCTCATTCCTCTTGAAATTGACGACAATTTTGAATTTTACAGCGGTGAAGACAGGGTAAATATTAAGGTGAAAAATATAGAATACAGCTATGAATTTGGCAAAGAGGAAAGCGAGATTTCAGGAGTGAGGGAGGTGTAATCATGTGGCTTACACAAAAACTTTCAGAACTTAAAACAGAGGCAGCCACAAGCACGGGCTTTGTCTTGTCTCAAAACGAGCATTACACCGTAGTTGCAGATGAAAACTTTAAACAGCCAAAAACTGCTACACCCTACGGTCTTTACTCAAAGCCACCTACGGGCACTCCTGTATTTTTACAAAATGGCGCGGTCATTGGAAGTTTAGAACAGTCACCGATAAGCATAGAGGCAGGTGAAATTTGCCTTTACTCGGCAAGTGGCGCCTTTATTCATCTTAAAAACAACGGTGACGTTGTGATAAACAATCAAGTTTTTACATCTGCTGGAGGTTAAATAATGGATACAAAAATAACTTTAGGCGATATCGCCACAAATGCCCAAGGGATGCCTGTACAGATAAATGGGCACGAAGAATTTTTACAGCGTGCTCTTGTTTTAATAGCCGTTCCGCTTGGCAAATTTGTTTATAATAAAACTTTGGGCAGTAAAATTCACACGGTAAAATCAAGCGACGAGCACAGGCTGGAAAAAGTGTTTTCCTATGCAAGTCTTGCGCTTAGAAAATACCCTGACCTAAGTGTACTTGGCGTCATTGAAGACGACGAACACTATATTTTCACAATAAAAACTCCGTTTTCAGAAGGTGAAATTTTTATTAGAAGGGAGCAATAAAATGGACTACGAAGAAATACTTTTGCAAATGAATGAAGCATTTAAAGAAAAAAGCGGATATACCCCACATCTAAGCTCTGTAGATGGTATTCAAATCCAGATTTTAGCAGGCGAAATTTATGCACTTTCTAAAAGTCTGGACTGGATAAAAGATCAGGCATTTTTAACAACGGCAAGTGGTGAATATCTTGACAGACACGCACTTGACCGAAGCATAGAAAAAAAACCTGCCGTCGTGGCACAGGGCACCCTTTTATTTAATCGCGCAGAGGCAGCAAGTTATGACTTAGCAATACCCACAGGAACGCTGTGCGCTATAAGTGGAGATGCACAGGCACAGTATCAAACCACAAAACCTTCTATTATACGCGCTGGATCAACAGAAGGCTTTGCCTATGCCGAGTCTGTAAATGGGGGAAAGATATACAACGCCGCACCTAATACAATAACCACCTTGATAACCTCGCCCGAGGGTATAATCTCGGTCACAAATCCCGAAGCTTTTTATGGTGGCGAAGACGAGGAAAATATAGAAAGCTACCGCGAGCGAGTAATTGCCACAATGAGCGATATATCAAACGGTACAAACTATGCCTTTTTTAAGACGATAGCAGAAAACTTTGATGGTGTTTTTTCCGCAAGTATTTACCGAGACGACGAGGACCCCACCCATATTTACGTATACGTTTGGGGCAAGGACAGCGCCGTTCCAAGTGCGACTATATCCGAGCTTGAAGCCTTGCTTAAATCATACAGAGAAATTAACACAACTATAGACGTAGTTTCTGCCACCCAGCGTACTGTTGATGTTCCGATAGGCGTAAAAATAAACAAGGGATTTGACACTGTCACCGTACTTGACCACTGCAAAACACTTGTCACAGATTACATCAATAATTTAAAAGTTGGCGAAGATTTGTATATCTCCTCTTTGACAAAACTTTTGCTCGAGAATGCCGAGATTTATACTACAAAGACTTCTGCCTATCTAAATGATTTTCTTGCCGCTGTGAGTGAAGTTTTGGTTCCCGGACATATTTCTATCACGTCGACACTTTAGAGGTGAGCTATGGAGAACTTAAATTACTTAAACATGGTAAAAGTACTTGAAGAAATAAAAATCCTAAGTCCCAGCACACCACTTATAGAGGCAAAACTCAGCGCATGGGCCAAAGGATTTGAGTTGATTAACAGCTATATAGAACAAACGATTGATAACTTTTTTATAAAAAGCTGTGATGAGCAAACGCTGAAAAAATTCGAAAAAATCACGGGTAGCACGGCTCTTGGCACTATAGAGGACAGAAAAAACAAGATTTTGGCAAAAGTTAGGCTTTACGAAAATCCGTTTTCTAAAACCACTGTGCTACAAAAACTTTCGGATATAGGCTTTGTCGGAGAGTTAGTGGAGGGTGAAAACAATCTTTGCACCCTAAGAGTACAAAGTCTTAATAACCTAAGCCAAGAAGAATTTGAGCAAGTGGCAAAACAAACTCTGCCAATAAATGTCAATATAGCTTTTGAATATTTGTAGTTGCGGGTTGAATTAATTACTAGAGGCTAAGGGTGGAACACCCTTAGCCTCTACGTTTATTTACTAACTTTACGCCTATATTTCTTTCTTGCTAAAAAAAATCCAAACAGGGACAGCAGTGTTGTGCTAAGGCTTTTCACTCTTCCCATTTTTTCTGAAAATCTAAATATGCGGTAGTGTTGCTTTAACAGATTTATTGTTCCGCTTGTCGACTGTGAGCCTGTTCTCACTCTGTAATACGCAAGGCTTTCGTCCAGTAGATAACAGGGCGATTTTTTGCTTATTTTAATCCACAGTGCCCAGTCGTCTCTCATTTTGTAGTTTTCAAGATAAAACTTCCCTAGCTTTTTTGCATTATACATAACGGTCAGACAGCCACACCAGTTCCACCGCATAAAATTCTTTGCGGTGATTTTTTTTGGTGCTGTGGAAAAAGTGTTCAGTGCCTTAGAGTTTTCGTCTATATGCTCGTAGTTTGTACAGCTAAAATCGTAATTATTTTTCTGCATAAACTCAATTTGCGTTGAAAGTTTTTCTTTTTTCCACAAGTCGTCGCTGTCTAAAAAAGCTATATAGTCGCCTGTCGCATTTTTCATCGCATTGTTTCTTGTGACAAGCGCGCCAGAGTTTTTTTCGTTTTTTATATATTTTATCCTACTGTCGTCAAAGCCTAAAATAATCTCCTCGCACTTATCCTTTGAGCAGTCGTTTACAATTACGAGTTCCCAGTTTTGATAATCCTGAGCCAAAACGCTTTCTATAGACGCCTTAATGTATTTTTCAGTGCCGAAAACTGGCATTATTATAGACACCTTGGGCTGTGAGGTCATAGCTTGCTCCTTTTTTTAGTTGATAGTAGTTTTGTTGTAAACTTCGGGCGGCCGATGACCGCCTCTACAATTATCATTTTGATTTGTGGTGGATTTCGGACGACGAAACGTCGCCCCTACAACGGAAAATTAAAATTTACTGCAAAAACTAAGGCAAGAGCATAGCCCTTGCCCTACAATATAAAATCAAAAATGCGTAGCATTTCACCACAACTATTAATTAATAATTATTAACTATTAATTAATCAAAGTATCTCAATTATATTCCTCGGACATGCCTCTACGCATTTTCCACATCCTGTGCATTTGTCGTGGTCAATTCTTGCCATAAAGCTTGTCACGCTCACTGCTTTTTCCTCGCAGACTTTTACGCATTTCATGCATCCTATGCAGCCTATTTTGCAAATTTTCATAACGCCTGCACCCTTGTCGCAGTTACTACATTTTACAAAGGCTTGCTCTTTTATCGGAATTATAGAAATAAGATTTTTCGGACATGCTGTCACACACATTGCGCATGATTTGCATTTTGCTGGGTCAATTTTTGCAAGACCGTTTTCGATTACAACCGCGTCATATTGACATACTCTTTGACAGTCGCCCATGCCCATGCAGCCAAAACGACAGCTCGATATACCACCTGCAAGAAGTGATGCCGCCGCACAGCTTTCTATGCCGTCATAGTTCATTTTGTCTGTCGTCACTTCATAGTCGCCGGCGCAGTGCACCACGGCGGTTTTAAGTTCCATACTGACAGATATTCCCAAAATCTCACCACAGGCATCTACACATTCTTGACCGCCGGGTGAACATAGCCCAAGGGTCGCCTCACCGTTTGCAAGTGCTAGGGCATAGCCTGCACAGCCTGAGTATCCACAGGCACCACAGTTGGCACCTGGCAGTGCCTCGTTTAGCGCCTCGGCTTTTTCATTTTTCGGCACAGCCATGACTATAGAAGCTATTGCAAGTCCTATGCCTGCAACAAGGCCTATCGCCACAACTATTATAACCGCTACTAATATATCGTTCATATGATACCTCCCTTATGCTAGTAAGCCGTCTACTATTCCTGTAAAACCTAGGAAAGATACGGCTAAAAGTGAGGCGGCTACCAAGGTAATTGGCAAGCCTTTCATAAACTTTGGAACGTCGCAAAGCTCTAATTTTTCGCGTATTCCAGCAAAAAGAACCATAGCAACCAAGAAACCGACACCTGCACCCAGTGAATTTACAAGAGATGCCACATAGCCAAAGCTAGGGTCTGCCGCACCTTTTTCTAAAACTAGCATAGTAACACCCAAAACCGCACAGTTTGTTGTGATAAGCGGTAGGTATACTCCTAGAGAATTGTAAAGAGGTGGCATATATTTTCTTAAAACTATCTCTAAAAGTTGAACTAAAGATGCTATAACCAAGATAAACACTATGGTTTGTAGGTACTCAAGTCCTGTTGGTATTAATATATAAGTGTGTATAGGCCAAGTAACCGCAGTTGCTATCAGCATAACAACAGTTACGGCACCGCTCATTCCAGCGGCTGTTCCTATTTTCTTTGAAACGCCTAAAAATGGGCAAATTCCCAAGAATTTGTTTAAAATATAGTTTTCTGTAAGTATGGCGGCAAGAAACACGCCAACTAAGACTCTTATTGTATCAGCCATTGTTTTCTGCCTCCTTATTTCTTTCTTTTAATAAATCGCAGTGTTTTGCCATTGGACACATTCCGCATCCCATAGCCTCGGGCGCCTTGCCCTCTTCGGACATTTTGCCTGCTAAGGCTATTAGCATACCATAGACGAAAAATCCGCCCGGTGGTAATAGGAAAATTATTATAGGCTCCATAAACCCTGACAAAACAGGTATGCCAAAAACTGTTCCAGCGCCTAAAAGCTCTCTTATTATGCCCATGGCTAAAAGCGCCGCGGTAAAGCCTATACCCATGCCAAGACCGTCTATGATTGCAGGTATTACCCTGTTTTTGCTCGCATACATCTCGGCTCTTCCCAAGATTATACAGTTAACAACTATCAGTGGCAAAAACACGCCAAGGCTTTCGTCCAAAGACGGAACATATGCCTTTACCAAAAGTTGAACTATGGTAACAAAGCCTGCAATGATTGTGATAAATGCTGGTATTCTAACCTTGTCTGGTATTACATTTCTTAAAAGTGCAACCACGGCATTGGAACATACCAAAACAAACATTGTTGCAACGCCCATGCCTATGCCGTTTATTGCCGCTGTTGTAACGGCAAGAGTAGCACAAGCACCAAGCATAAGGCGCAAAACTGGATTTTCTTTTATAAGTCCTCTTGTAAATACATGGGCCAAACTATTTTTCTTCATCTTTTACGCCTCCTTTTCTATGTTGTTGTACAAGTCTATCGCTTCGTTCACAGCATTTGTTACCGCATCTGTTGTGATTGTAGCGCCTGTAAGTGCCGAGATTTGACCCTCTGATGCCTCTGGGCTTTTCACAACTTCAAGTCCGCCTTCTGGCACGGCTTGTTTATACTGATCTGTAAAAGTAGTCGCTGTGGCATTTGCGCCAAGACCCGGTGTTTCGGTTTGCTCTAAAATTACTATGCCCGAAATGTTGCTATCAGCGGCTATACCTGTCATGACTTCGACGTTTCCGGAGTAACCTGCAAAAGAAGTCACAAACACATAACCCACAACACTTCCGTCAGAAGCTTTTCCTATATAGTAGCTCTCGTCCGAAGATGCCTCAAAGCTTTCTGCCGTGGGCAGTACTATTTTTCTTGAATTTTCTTGTTTTTCTATTGCTGCCTGTTCAATCGTATCTTTTGTAAGTTCGTTTGTAACGCCCAAAAGAGCAGTCACGCACGCACAGATTATCACAAGTACCAAGGCAGGGACAAAAACACTTTTAAAACTCAGTTTCATTTTGTCGCCTCCTTTAGTTTTCCGAATGGTCTAACTTTTACCACTCTTTCAATTAGAGGCACTAAGATATTCATTATCATAATCGAATAAGACACGCCCTCTGGCAGTGATGCAAACTCTCTAATTAATATAGACATCACACCGCAACCTATGGCATAAACTATTCTTGCCTTTGTATGTATTGGGCTTGTCGCATAGTCTGTCGCCATGAACACGGCACCCAAAACAAGTCCGCCTGCAAGCAGGTCAAATATCGGGTCACGACCTAGGATAAGTGACATCACAGCGGCACTTGCCATAAAGGTAAGTGGGATTACAGGGCTTATTACTTTTCTTATTACTAAATAAATTCCGCCTACTATTAAAGCGATAATACAGGTTTCACCCAAAGAGCCTGCACGGTTTCCTATGAGCATATCTAGATAGCTTGGAAGCGGTTCTCCTGTCTCTAAAAGAGCTAGGGGAGACGCCGTTGTTGTTGCATCAAAAGGAGATGTCCAAGTTGTCATTCTCACAGGGAAAGAGTTCATCAAAACTATTCTTGCTGTAAGCGCTGGGTTAACAAAGTTTTGTCCTATACCTCCAAACATTTGCTTTACAACAACTATTGCAACAAGCGCGCCAAACACGGCTAAAAGCGGATGTGCAGACGGTGGAAGGTTAAACGCTAGAAGAATACCAGTTACTACACAGCTTAAATCCGATACAGTTTGTTTTCTTTTCATCACTATTCTTGAGAGGTATTCAAACGCAAAACAAGAGAATACACTGACAGCAAGAAGCATGGCGGCGCTCATACCAAAAAATACCACGGAAGCAATCGCCGCCGGCACCATGGCTATTATTACATCAAGCATTATAGTAGTGGTTGTAGACTTACTCCTAAAATGCGGTGATGAAGACACTATCATTTTTTCCATACTACAATCACCCCTTACTCTTTCTTAAATGAGATTTTCCAAGTCTTATAGACTGTACCAAACGTCTGCCTGCTGGACATGAGAAAGAACAGCATCCACATTCCATACAGGTCATAATGTCAAGCTCTTCGAGTTCGACAGGTTTATCTAAAATCGAATATTTTTCCAAAAGAGTTGGCATGAGTTTCATGGGACACGCCGACACACAGCGCCCACAGCGTATGCAGTCTGTGGGCTCCATTAGCTCTGCTTCTTTTTTGCCAAATGCTAAAATACCGTTATTTTGCTTTAAAATAGGTAAATCGTCTGAAGTCACGGCGACACCCATCATAGGTCCACCCATGATGATTTTATGTGGTTCTTCTTTATATCCGCCACAAAACTCTATTATCTCGCTTATAGGAGTGCCTATAGGCGCTATTATGTTCTTTGGATTTTTTACTGCAGTGCCGTCTACTGTAATTCTCTTTTTTGTAAGAGGTATACCGTTTCTAAGGTATGAAGCGATATACGACACAGATCCTATATTCATAACTATACAGCCGACGTCTAATGGAAGTTTACCTGCCGGTACTTCTCTGCCCGTTGTGGCTTTTATGAGGATTTTCTCTGCACCTTGTGGATACATAGATTTAAGCGCCATTACCATGACGCCCTCGCCTGCCATTTCGCGCATTTTTTTAATAGCGTCGGGCTTGTTACTTTCTATTCCTATAATGACTCTTTCTATGCCCAAAAGTTCTTTTACCTTGTTTATTCCTGCAATTACGTTCTTGGAGTTTTCAAGGGCTTCTCTATGGTCACAGGTGACATATGGCTCACACTCTGCCGCATTTATTACAAGAGTGTCGACTTTTTTGTCGTCTGGCACATTTAGTTTGACGTGCGCGGGAAATCCAGCACCGCCAAGACCAACTAGCCCCGACTCCCTCACTGCCTGAGATAGGCTTTTTTTGTCTGTCACAACAGGTGCTTTTATGTCTGGGTGCAGTTCGTTTTTGCCGTCAGACTCTATTACAACTGCGTCTATCATCTGTCCGCCTGTAAGCATAATTTGCTTAATCTCTTTGACCGTACCCGAAACCGATGCGTGCACGGGTGCACACACAAACGCCTCGCTGTCTCCTACAAATTGTCCAACATAAACATAGTCGCCTTTTTTGACGACGGGCTTACATGGTGCTCCTATGTGTTGAGTCATTGGTATAATTACGGTTTTTGGCGTCGGCATAAATACAGATTCCATATTTGCCGTATTTTTATGGTGAGGCACATGTGCTCCACCATGAGTTTTAAACGGTTTTTTGGGGAAATCTAAAGCCATTTTTAATCATCCTCCCTAAGTTTTATATAAATATCAAACCAATTTCATATTTTGTAAATTGCTCTAAATATCATCATAACAAATATCTTAAAGATATGCAATATGCCCTTTGCATATTTGTTCAAATATTTTTTTGAGCAAGGGATACAAAACCCTTAAAATAAGGCCTATTGCAAGCCCTGAAAACACCGAGAATATAAGCATAGACGGCATATAAAAAATAACGCCTGCATAGGTTATGAAAAAAGCCACTGCAAGTTGGGTCAAGCTGTGACTAAGTGCCGACACTATGCCTATTAACAAAATCGACGCCTTTGTTTTTCTAAATAAGAAATACATGATAACAAGGCTTATTAATCCGCCAAAAAAGCTCATCAAAAATGCTGTAAAGCCCCTTGTCAAAAGCGCAAATCCTGCCTTTAATAGCACGATAAAAAGAGCACAAGGAAAGCTTATGCTTCCCACAGCAAACATTGTTATTATATTAGAAAATCCAGCCTTTGCACCCGGTGGCAATATAGGAAGCGGAGGAATTAAGCCCTCCACCGCCGACATAACAATAGCCATAGCCCCAAGCAAGGCATAAGTAGTAAGTTTTTTTGTATTTTTCATAGCAACTTCTTATTAATTAATAATTAATAGTTAATAAGTAAGGTTCACGCCATTGGCGTGATATTAATTTTAAAAAATGCTTTGCATTTTCACTACAATTATTCATTATTCATTATTAATTATTAATTATCAATACGTCCTCCCGTCAAACTCGTCTTCTCCGTCTATTTCGACCGACACTCCTGCTGGTATGCATATTATGCTTTGTCCTTGTTTGCTTATTTTGCCCGAGTGCTCACATACTTTGTCGGGACAGGTGGCGTTTTCTATCCATACTGCGCCCTCACTATAATGCACTTCAAGGGGATAATCGCCGTCTATCGTCAGCGTTTTTTCTTCCTGTGCCTTGTCAAAATTTATATGGTAATCTTCATTTTGTGGTGATTTCACGGTAAAGGTCATTCCTTGCTCTGAGCTGTTTAATGCAAGGTATAAAACAAGGCTAAATCCCAAAAGTATTAGCACTATAATTAAATCTCTTTTTGAAAAAAGTTTCCTCTTATCCATTTACGGTAAAATCCTCCGACAATAACTCAAACTGTCCTTTAATTTCATCTGTCATATAAATCTCGTGGTCTTTTGTTACAAACACTGCCTGCGCGTTAAAGTCTTCTAAAACGGCAAGACTTTCTTCATATCCTAATACGAGGCAGGCGGTAGACAGCGCGTCGCTTAATGCTCCGCTGTCACACACTACCGTTACACTTATTATGTCGCTGTCCGACGGATATCCTGTTTTTGGGTTTAATATATGGTGATAGCTTTTACCTTCATACTCGAAAGTTTTTTCGTATGTGCCCGAGGTCGACACAAATCCCTCTTCTATACTCAGTGATGCCATAGCATTTTGCGAGCCGTATGGATCTCTTATAGCTATATTCCACTTGCCGTTTACAGGGTTTTCACCAAGGGTACCTATACTGCCTCCCACGGCAATTATCGCCGAGTTTATTCCCATGCTTTCATACACGGCTACCGCAGTATCACAGGCGGCGCCTTTACCAACTGCTCCTAGGTCTATTTGTGAGTTTTCTTTAAGAAGCACTGTATCGTTTTGAACTATTATATTTTCATAATGTACAAGCTCTAGTTTTTCTTTGATATCTTCATCGCTTGGCAGTGTGGTGGGGGAACTGTCAAAGTCCCATAAAAGGCTTAAGGGTGCTATGCTTATGTCAAATGCACCCTGAGTTTTTTTAGATACTTCAAGACATAGATTTATTAAATCCATGCTGTCTTGCTCCACGCTTATTGGTTCTTCACTTTTGTTTATAAGCGAAGTGTCGCTGCCATCTATCCGCCACGATATTCTGTTTTCAAGCTCTGTTATTTCACTTGCTACCTGAGCCATTGCCTCTTGTCCACTGCTTCCATACACGGTTTGTGTTACATATGAACCCATGGAAAAAGTGGTGAGCTCCTCTTTTTCGTCTCCTTTAACGAAAAAGTAAAGAAGTGCCACCAATAGCAAAAATGCAATCATTATAACTACAGTAATATTTTTCTTCAAAAAAACTTTCATTTTTTCGCTTTTCCACCTTATAAATGTTTTATTTGTTTATGATATAGCCTTGCAAACATTATGAAAATGTATATCATACATACCACTTCGCTGATTGGGAATGCAAACCACAGTGCAAACACACTTATATGTGATAAAACATAGGCCATTGGAACCAGTACTACAAGTTGTCTTAACACCGAGTTAAATAGGCTGTATACACCTTTTCCCATTGCTTGGAACAGCGTGGATATTGTTATACCCAAGGCGGCAAGGAAAAATCCGCTAGAGAAAATCCTCATCGCCGGCACACCTATTTCAATTATTTCAGGTGTAGGGTTGAAAATATTTAATAGCTGTACTGGAAAAATCATAAAGGCAAGTGTTCCGCTTATGTTAATTATCAGTGCAATTACACAGCCGATTTTTAGACAAGACATGAGTCTTTTTCTATTTTTTGCGCCAAAGTTATAACCGAATATCGGCATAAGTCCGCTTGAAAGTCCAAAAATTGGCATAAACACAAAGGATTGCAGTTTAATAAGTATACCGCAAACTGTGTATGCAGCCGCCGAAAAACCTGCAAGTATGAAGTTTAACGCCATGGTCATAACTGTTCCTATTGCCTGCATGATGATTGAAGGTATGCCTACGGCATAGATGTCTTTTATAATTTTTCCGCTCGGTTTAAAGTTTTTAAAGTCTAGTTTTAAACCGTCTTTTTTAACAAACACAACTATCATAACCGTGATACCTGCGATAATTTGTCCGACAACTGTTGCGATTGCCGCACCGGTTGCACCCATTGCAGGAACACCGAAGTAGCCGAAAATAAATACAGGGTCAAGTGCTATGTTTATACCTGCGCCTAAAAGCTGAATTAATGTCGGCACCATCATATTTCCTGTTGACTGTAGGATTTTTTCAAAGGAAATTTGTATGAACGAACCGAAAGAAAACATTGTTACTATGGATAGATACGACGTACCCATTGATATTATATTTTCGTTGCTTTCATAAAGTCTAAAGAACGCTTCACAGGCAACTAGGCTAAATACTAAGAACAATACCCAGCTTAAAACACTTAGTAGTAGTCCGTGTGTTGCGACCTTTTGTGCGTATTTTACGTCTCCCTCGCCAAGTTTTCTTGAAATTAGCGAGCCCACGCCCACTGCCGTGCCCACAGCAAAGGCAATTATTAAGTTCTGAATAGGAAAGGCAAGCGACACCGCCGCCAGCGCCTCTGTGCTGTACTGTGACACGAAATAACTGTCCACTATGTTATAAAGGGCTTGTACCATCATTGAGAACATAACGGGCAGTGACATTGTCAAAATCAAGGGAAGCATTTTTGCCTCACCAAGTTTTTGTGCTGATTTAATTTTTTCTGGCATTTTAAAAGTAGTTACTCCATTCTTTTTTATTCTTTCAAATTTTACCACTTTTTCTAAAAAAATTCAATGTTTAATTAAGATTTTTCATTTACCTATGGTGAAAAATATGTTAGAATGATGTTAAAAATATAACAAGGAGATTAAGGCTATGAGCAAAAAAGCATTAATTGCCATGAGTGGCGGAGTAGACAGCAGTGTCGCCGCGTATCTTATGGTGCAAAAAGGGTATGACTGTATGGGCATCACCCTAAAACTACACAACAACAAGGACGAAAGCTTGCAGAAAGAAAATTCCTGCTGTACTGCTGACGATATAGAAGACGCAAAAAAAGTTTGCTCTAAGCTTGGCATTGAGCATCACTTATATAATTTTACGGGCGAGTTTGAAGAGCTTGTTATAAATTATTTTATAGAGGCGTATGAAAAAGGATACACCCCAAACCCATGTATTCAGTGCAATAGATTTTTAAAATTTGAAAAACTACTTTACAGGGCGAAAGAATTAGGGTATGATTACGTGGTAACAGGTCACTACGCTAAAGTGGAATTTGAAAATGGCAGATATCTTTTAAAGAAAGCAGACGACCCCACAAAAGACCAAAGCTATGTGCTTCACACTCTGTCGCAAGAACAGCTTTCTAGGACTTTGTTCCCACTTGGCACTATGAAAAAGACAGCTACAAGAGAGATTGCAAATGAGCAAGACTTTATAAATGCCAACAAAAAAGACAGCCAAGACATTTGTTTTGCACCCGACGGCGACTATGCAAAAACCATTAAAGACTATTCGGGCAGAGTTTATCCTACGGGAGATTTTGTGGACAAGGACAATAATATACTAGGCAAGCATAAAGGCATAATACACTATACCATAGGACAAAGAAAAGGCCTTGGGCTTTCTTTAAAATCTCCTTTGTATGTGGGTGAAAAATCTGTAGAGGACAACAAGGTAATACTTGTAAGTGACGAAGAACTGTTTAGAAAAGATTTAAAGGCAGAAAAATTCAACTGGATAGCCTTTGAAACCCCGCCAAAAGAGCTTAGGGCATGTGCAAAGATAAGGTATCGCCACACCGAGCAACCATGTACGGTGTACACAAACGGCAAGGACGAGATAGAGCTTGTGTTTGACGAACCTCAAAGGGCGATAAGCCCAGGACAAGCGGTCGTTTTATATGACGGCGACACGGTTTTAGGCGGAGGAACAATTTGTTAAATTAAAAGGGAGGATATAACTATGGCAGAAATTAAGGGATTTAAGGCGCTTAGGTATAATTTGGAAAAGGCAGGTAAGATAGGAGAGCTTTGCTGTCCTCCTTACGACATAATAAGCGAGGAGCAAAGGCTTAACTTTTTAAAAACCAACGAGTACAATGTTATAAGGCTTGAGCTTCCAAAGGGTGAAAACGCCTATGAAGATGCGCAAAAGACTTTAAACGATTGGATAGAAAACGATATTTTGACCCACGACATGAGTGAAGCTATTTATATTTACGAGCAAGAATTTAAGTCAAAGGCAAGCCATGGCGAGGACAAAAGCCTTAAAGGACTTATTTGCAGGGTGAAGCTAGAGGAGTTTTCAAGCGGTATCGTTTTGCCACATGAAGAAACTTTGTCCAAGGCAAAAACCGACAGGTTTAACCTTATGCAGGCGACTAACTGCAATTTCAGCCAAATTTATTCTCTTTATTCAGACAAAGAGCAGGTCACACTAAAAAAACTAGAAAACCACACAAAGATACAAAAACCCAGATATGAATACTTTGACGGGCTGGTAAACCACAAGCTATGGCTTGTAAACGACGAGCTTTCTATATCTTCTATCTGCGAGGATTTTGTTGGCAGAAAAATCTATATAGCAGACGGCCACCACAGATACGAAACCGCTCTTAACTACAAAAAATACTGCGAAGAAAACAATATTTATCTAAAAGGCTCCGACTATGTGATGATGCTTTTATGCGACATGGAAAACGAGGGCTTGGTAGTTTTTCCAACCCATAGACTTTTAAGAGATTTAGAAAATTTCTCTATGGAAAAACTTGTAAAAGACTGCGAAAAGTATTTTGACATTTCTTATAAAGACGACATAAGCACCGCAAACGACGAACTAGAAAAGCTTTATAATGACGACAAAAAAGCCTATGTATTTTACACAGGCGAGGATAAATATATTTTGATGGTGCTAAAAGACATATCTGTAATGAACGACATCTTGCCAGACAAAAGCGAAGCATACAAAAACCTAGACGTGTCTATTCTACATAACCTAGTACTCGAAAGAGTCTTAGGCATAGACAAGGAGAACATGGCAAATCAAGTAAACCTCACCTATACACGTTCATTTGACGAAGCAGTAGAGAGTGTAAAAAATAAAACTGTACAATGCGCAGTAATCATGAACCCAACAAGGGTAGAGGAAATAGCAATGGTAGCCGCCAAAGGCGAAAAAATGCCACAAAAATCAACATACTTCTATCCAAAGGTAATTACAGGAATGGTTATGAATGGGCTTGAGAATTAATTAATAATGAATAATTAATAATTAATAATTATGGTGAAAATCCTTCGGATTTTTTCGATTAAAACACGCCGTAGGCGTGAACTACACTTATTAACTTTTACTTATTACTTCAAAAAAAATCCACCCAAGGGTGGATTTTTTTTTATTTATAAAACTCGTTAAAGCTTTCTTTTAAATCTTCTGTTTGCTCTTTTACTGCGTCGTTTTCTACTTCTCCGCCTAGAACCATTACGTATTTTCCGTTATCGCTTAGTATTGCCTCTACTTGTGTATCCAGTGACATGAAGTATCCGTTTTCTTTTATCGAATTTATTACTTCATTTGCCTTGTCGTCCATATTTTCTAGGTCGTATTCGTATAATTCACAAGACATTGTAATACCTTCGGACACAAAGAAGTATTTTTCTCCGCCTATCGCAGAAATAAAGTCGTATGACATTTCAAACGCCTCACCGCCTATTAGTGTTTTTTCCTCTAGGTAATCTGCAAGGCCGTCAAGATTGTTGTCAAAATCTTCTGCCACTACGTCGTCGTTATCCTTATCATAAGTAAGCTCTGTCGCTGTGTTTCCAGTCGATGTACAAGCTGTGAAAAGTAGTGCTATCATGCACACTAAAGCCATTAAAATTTTCTTCATAACGTGCTCCTTAAAAAATTTATTTTCAGTCGACAAATTACAACAAAATATTGTGGTTTACCGCTGTATAATGATGTCAAACAACAATAAGTTGTATAATACAATATAAAACACTTTGAAGATGTATAATACTTTTAAATACAACATTTTATGAAGTTTGCTTTAAATTCAAAAATTAAAGCAACTTCAAATAATCAGAAGTTGCTTTAATGTGTGGTGACCCGTACGAGAATCGAACTCGTGTTACCGCCGTGAAAGGGCGGTGTCTTAACCGCTTGACCAACGGGCCTTGTATGGTAGCGGCAAATGGACTTGAACCATCGACACTCCGGGTATGAACCGAATGCTCTAGCCAGCTGAGCTATGCCGCCATATAAAGTGTCGTGTTATTTACCACCGCGACTTAGACATTATAGTATGGATTTAATAATTTGTCAACTGTTTTTATAAAAAAATTTTTATTTTTTTATTTTATCGACATTTTCTATCAAAATTCATTTGTTTATTACATGTTTTGATTAAATTAAATGGGCAAAGGCGGGTATATTTGCTTTGAAACATGATAATATAAATTTAGCACCCACTCAAAATTAAAAGGAGACAAAGAAATGGCAAACTACAAAAAAATGTATATGGAAATGTTTATAGCAGCGGAGGCGGCAATTGATTTGCTGACAAAATCAAGCCATGCCGACGCAACCGTAAACTCTTGCACTGCGGCAATTAGACTTATTGAAAGTCAAAGAAAATGCGAGGACATGTATATTGAATCAAAAGAAACGAATTTGAGGTTAATAGGGTAAAAGAGGAGGGCGATGCCCTCCTCTTTTTTAATTGAGAATTGAGAATGTAGAATTGAGAATTAAGGTTCACGCCTACAGCGTGTTTTAAATAAAAAAATCCGAAGGATTTTCACCACAATTATTCATTCTACATTCTCAATTATAAATTACTCAAATATTTATTATCCCATAAAAGTCCAGTGCTTTTATCGCGTAGAACAGCAGTAGATGCCCTGGATATACGATATAGAACGACCAAGTTACTGCTTTTGATTTTTTTCCTCTTTTGCCACTGTATAAGAAGTAGAAAGGTATTGCGGCGTATATTCCAAAGAAGAACCATTTTAGGTAACTTATGTCACCTTGGTAAAAATCAAGTAGCATAGGTGCGACGTAAATTCCTGTACCTATTATGATAAATGATAAAGTTTGTAGTTTTACATTTCCTCTAAAAATTCCAAATCCTACTATCCAAAGTACTGCTATATAGTTCCAGTTTGCTGTATATGCTAGGGCGCAGCAAACTCCAACTCCTATTACTTTTAAAAGTATGCCTAAAACATTATTTTTTATAGCTTCACTTTTTACTATCATGAGCGCTAAAAGTCCCATTGTGAGTGCCCAGATAACGCTTGTCCCGTTTAGTGGGTTTAATACTGACAAAATCGGTGCGTCTACCCTACTAAAAAGTAGGTTATAAGGTGCGTGTGAAATTATCGCAAAAATTGCCATTCTTGAAAGATACTTCCATTTGTTAGAGGTGTAGTGAAAACCCTCTGCTATAAAAAAGCACATCAGCGCAATTGAAAGTCTTCCTAGGCATTTAACCGCCATCCACCACCAAGCCGGAGGTCCCATGCTTAAGTCAGGAGGAAAAATTCCATCTACAAAGTGGTCCGCCACCATTGTTAAAACCGCAATTACTTTTAGTTTGTTTGATGTGAAAAACGCCACGCCTTGTGACGCATCTTTAAATCGCTTACCGTCGCGATTTACCGCTTGTGTCATATTCATTACCCCTTTATTTTTCATTAAACTTTCTCAAGCTTTTACGTAATTGTATGTTAAATGAGGACATTTTGTCAAGTAAAACATATTTATTCTTATTTTGTCACAAATTGCTATAAAATATTATAGTGTAAATTTTAATAATATATGCTATAATATAGAATATATTATTATGTCAAAAAAGGAGTTAATGTTATGGATTACAATAAACTTGCACTTGAAAAACACGAAGAATGGGGCGGTAAAATTAGAGTAGAGACTACCTGTCCTTTAGAAAACAAACATGACTTGTCGGTGGCTTATACACCAGGCGTTGCGGCACCTTGTCTTGAAATTGCCAAGGACGTAAACAATTCTTATAAATATACAAGCCGTAAAAACCTTGTTGCGGTTATCACAAATGGTACTGCGGTTTTAGGTCTTGGCGACATAGGCCCTGAGGCGTCTATGCCTGTTATGGAGGGCAAATGCGCCTTGTTTAAAGCCTTTGGCGATGTGGACGCGTTTCCTATTTGTATATCATCAAAAGACACAGAAGAAGTGGCAAAGACTATAGAGCTTATAGCAGGTTCATTCGGCGGTATAAATTTAGAGGACATTGCCGCACCAAAATGCTTTGAAATCGAAGAGATTATCAAGAAAAACTTGGACATACCTGTTTTTCACGACGACCAACACGGAACAGCTGTAGTTGTTTTGTCGGCTCTTATTAATGCACTTAAAATAGTAAACAAAAACAAAGAAGACATTAAAATGGTAATAAACGGCGCAGGTGCTGCTGGTATTGCCATAGCAAAACTTCTTTTAAGCTATGGCGTAAAAAACATCACTCTTTGTGATAAAATCGGAATTTTACATAAAAATGCCGAGGGTATGACTTTTGCTCAAAAGGACATGACCGAGTTTACTAATAAAGACAACATGACAGGAACACTTGCCGATGCGATGAAAAATGCGGATGTATTTGTCGGAGTTTCTGCACCTAATATAGTTACTGCCGAAATGGTATCCACCATGGCCGACGACGCCATCGTTTTTGCAATGGCAAACCCAACTCCTGAGATTTTCCCAGACGAGGCGAAAAAAGGTGGGGCAAGAGTAGTCGGCACAGGGCGCTCAGACTTTAACAATCAAATAAACAACGTGCTTGTATTCCCTGGAATATTCAGAGGTGCATTTGATGTAAGGGCAAGCGACATAAACGACGAGATGAAAATAGCGGCGGCTCATGCGATTGCAAACTATGTTAAAGCAGATGAATTAAACGAGGAGTATATAATTCCAAGTGCCTTGGACAAGACTGTCTCTATGGAAGTTGCAAAAGAAGTTGCAAGGGCTGCAAAAGACAGTGGCGTAGCAAGGATTTAATTTAGGGTTTTTATTTAGGAGGAAATGAACTTGGAGAAAAAGAAAATACATAGAACTGCGCTTATCGGCGTGTTTGGCGCACTGGTATTTGTTTCAAACTTTATCAGCATACCTATACCAATCGCAATAGGAGACGTCAGCCGTATACATTTAGGCAATGTATTTTGCCTATTGTCTGGACTGATTTTAGGCCCTGTGGGCGGTGGACTTTCGGCAGGCATAGGCTCGGCACTATACGACCTTACAAACCCTGTGTACATCACCTCGGCGCCGTTTACCTTTGTGTTTAAATTCATACTCGCAATGCTGCCTGGATTTATAGCAAAGTCAAAATCCACAGGTGTAAAACTTTTAGTTACCAGAATAAGCTTTTGTGCAATGGGGCAAATTGCCTATATAATCTTATATCTTTCAAAAAGCTATGTGTCGGGGCTATTAGAGGGAAGTGTCCCCGAGGCACTTATCCCGTCAATGATAACAAGACTGGGCACATCAAGCATTAACGCAGTAATAGCAATAATAATAGCAGTTCCACTATGTATGACGGTGAAATTGGCTTTATCCAAAAGCGGGCTTTTGGATAATTGAGAATTAATAATGGAGAATGTAGAATTGAGAATGTAGAATTGTTGTGAAAATCCTTTGGATTTTTTAATTTAAAATCGTAGGGGCGGATATCATCCGCCCGAAATATACCACAATTTAAATTTCCGCTGCAAGGGTGTCGTTTCGGCACCCTTTTATTTTTCACAAATTTCAATTTCTAACCGTAGGGCAAGGGCTCTGCTCTTGCCTTGGGTTTTGCGAAAACCCCACTGGCGAACACACAGGTTCGCCCCTACACTTAAATTTAATGTTTTCCGTTGTAGGGGCGGATATCATCTGCCCGAAATTTACCACAATTTAAATTAAAACCGTAGGGGTGTCGTTTCGGCACCCTTTTATTTTTCACAAATTTTCATTTAAAATCGTAGGGCAAGGGCTCTGCTCTTGCCTTGGATTTGCGGAAACCCCACACCTAAATTTAATGTTTTCCGTTGTAGGGGCGGATATCATCCGCCCGAAATATACCACAATTTAAATTTCCGCTGCAAGGGTGTCGTTTCGGCACCCTTTTATTTTTCACAAATTTCAATTTCTAACCGTAGGGCAAGGGCTCTGCTCTTGCCTTGGATTTGCGGAAACCCTACTGGCGAACAATGGTCGCCCCTACACCTAAAATAAGATTTTTTTCATATTATTATATTGCTAATATAAATATATATTTGTTGCAGCTTATTATATAATAGATATATAAAGGCTTTAATTAGTAGGTGATAATAATGTGCACTATTTATCATTCATTTTTTTAATTGGATAGAACTTTGAGGTGGACTTATGAAACTGTTCAAAAAATACGGACTTAACAAAGCTACAAATATTGGAACTTCTTTATTCCTATTTTTATTTTCCTTCATTCATACTGTCGGAGCAACTCCATATTTATTTTCTGGTGGTGCCGATAACACATTTATTGCCTATTTTTATAAATTTGGACTGATTTTCCCGTGGATTGAACTTCATTCTTATAATGATTTAGGTCCTATGAATATATTTCAATTTCTAAATATAGGTTCACAAACAGGCGTAGCATGGTATCCTCAAAATATTTTTTTCAGCTTACTTGCGATTAATTTATTTGTAATTCCCATAAATATGATGATAGCGAATATGGCAAAAAGCAGGCGATATATACTGCGCTAACTCTAGCCGAGTTCATATAAACTACATTTTAAATCGTAGGGCAAGGGCTCTGCTCTTGCCTTGGATTTGCGGAAACCCTACTGGCGAACACACAGGTTCGCCCCTACAGTATAATTTAATGTTTTCCGTTGTAGGGGCGGATATCATTCGCCCGAAATTTACCACAATTTAAATTCGCTCTAAACTATCATCAAATCTTCATCAAACATTCACTCTTTCTATCACATTGTCTTCACATAGTCGGTGCATAATACTAACATAACAACAAACCACCGATTATACGACGATATTAATAGAAGGAGTGAATTTTATGTATAATCCATATGAAAACAACAACAGAGAACCAGAGCACAACAATCCACAAGACACACAAGACACTAACAATCAAAATAATATTTATGAAAACAACAATATAAATAACGCCTCACCGATACAAGAGGACGGCAGTTATAGATACACACCACCTGTAGAGCATCAAAACTCTTATTACACATGGGGGAGTGAGCAAAACACAAATTACGTGCCACCACAGGCACCACTTCCACCGCAAAATGAGAAAAAGGCTAAGAGTGGTACAAAGACTTGGGTAAAAGTTATGGCAGGCGCCTTGTGCTGTGCTTTCTCGGCAGCGGTATCCGTTGGAGCATTTGTGGTGATGATACAGTCGGGCGTGATAAATGTTGAAAGTGGAACAGACGGTAACAGCGCATTTACTATTACAAAAATAATTGACGAGAGCGCCACGCAAACCACTACGAGCTCGACAGGCGTTTTAACTCCAGAAGAAATTTCTGACAAAGTTGTTCCATCCGTAGTAGCTGTACAGGCTTTTGCCCCTACTAGCCAAGGCTTTATGGGAGGTCAAAGCAGTGAACCCACAGCGATAGGTGAGGGCTCTGGCATAGTAATGACAGAAGACGGCTATATCGTGACAAATCAACACGTTATTGCAGACGCAACTTCTTATAAAGTAGTTTTACACAACGGCGATACTTACGAGGCAACACTCGTAGGTCAAGACGAAGTAACCGACCTTGCACTTTTAAAAATTGAGGCAACAGGCCTTACTCCAGCAGAGTTTGGCTCGGCCGACGACCTATCAGTAGGTGAGCAAGTTGTGGCAATAGGAAACCCAGGCGGTGTGGCATTTAGCTCGACTGTAACAGTGGGTTATGTATCGGGACTAAACCGTGAGGTCACAAGCGACTCAGGCTACACTATGAACTACATTCAAACAGACGCAGCTATAAGCCCTGGTAACTCAGGCGGTGCGCTTGTAAACGAGTACGGACAAGTAATAGGAATTAACACTATAAAAATCGTTGCAGAGGGCTATGAAAGCCTAGGATTTGCGATACCTACAGAAGTAGCGCAACCTATTATATCTGACCTTAGAGAGTACGGATATGTATATGACAGGGCAATAGTTGGTATTTCAGGACAATATCTAGATGCTATGACTGCTAGTTTTTACGGGCTAAGCTCTGGTATGTATGTAGCTGAAGTCACAACTGAAGAAGCTGTGGCGGCAGGACTAAAAGAGGGCGATATAATAACACATATCGACGATGTAGAAGTCACAACCGCTCAAACTATAACTTCACTAGTCACAACAAAAAGCCCAGGGGACACAGTCACACTGACAGTAGACAGACAACTAGAGGGCAAAATAGGAATGGAAATAACCGTGACCCTAGCGCAGTATGAAAGAGTAATAGCTAATAATCCTGTGGATAACTAAAAAAAATCGACCTTCGGGTCGATTTTTTTTAGTTGAAAGTTTGGAATTGAGAATTAATAATGGAGAATGGAGAATGGAGAATTGTTGCGAAAATCCTTCGGATTTTATAATTAAAAACACGCCAGAGGCGTGTTCCACAATTATTAATTATTCATTATTAATTATTAATTAACTAGTCTCCTCAGCTCCTCCATTTTTTCCTTTGTCGGGACTGGGATATCTTTAAATGGAAACTGAGTATCCATATTCTCATATTTTGTTATACAGACGTTACTGAACGGTAAAAGTTCTATTTTATCCACGTTTTTATGCTTTTGTTTTAGCATGTTTAAAAACTCTATCATTTTTTCATTGTCGTTTTTTGTTGGGATTATTACTGTTCTCAGCGTTGTTTTTATGTTTTTTTCGCCTAGTATTTCTAAAAATTCTAAGACCTTTTTAAGCGAACAGCGCACGTACTTTTGGTAGTCCTCTTCGGTGCAGTACTTAATATCTAGCAATACATGGTCTGTTACATTTAGCAGTTCTGTTACGTTTGAATTCATTATATGTCCCGCTGTGTCAAGGCAGGTGTGAATTTTATTTTTCTTCGACTTTTTGGCAAGAGTAAAAAGCTCTGCCACAAATTTTGCCTGCAACAAAGCTTCTCCACCAGATACTGTAATGCCGCCGTGCTCTCCAAAGTACGGTTTGTATCTTAATATTTTTTCAAAAACTTGGTCACTTGTCATGTCGGTTCCGCCCGTCATATCCCAAGTTTCGGGGTTATGGCAACAGCCACAACGCAGGTTACAGCCCTGCATAAAAACTACGTATCTTATGCCGGGGCCGTCGCTTGCGCCTAGACTTTGCAGTGAATTTATTTTAGCTATCATTTTACCTTTTTATAAAGAAATGTGGAAAGTCCTGCTTATTACTTCTTTTTGTTGCTCTTTTGAAAGCTTGTTGAAGTTTACAGCGTATCCCGAAACCCTAATTGTAAGATTTGGGTAAGCTTCTGGGTTTTCGTATGCTTCCATAAGCATTTTTTGATTTAGCACGTTTACATTAATATGGTGAGCTTTTTTAATGAAATATCCGTCTAAAATCGTGACGAGGTTTTCAACTCTTTGTAGCGCTTCATTTCCTAAGGCTTGAGGAGTAATTGAGAAAGTATTTGATATTCCGTCCATGCAGTCTTCGTAAGAAATTTTTGCAACTGAGTTAAGCGAGGCAAGTGCGCCGTGTTCTTCTCTGTTGTGCATTGGGTTTGCACCCGGTGCAAAGGCTTGTCCTGCTTTTCTTCCGTCTGGTGTTGCACCTGTTTTTTTGCCGTACATTACATTTGAAGTTATTGTCAAAACAGAAAGCGTGTGAATTGATTTTCTATAAGTCTTTGTTTTTCTTAAATAATTAATAAACTTGTGACAGATATCTTTTGCAATTAGGTCTACTCTGTCGTCGTCGTTTCCGTATTTTGGGAAATCTCCCTCTACTTTAAAGTCGACTATATATCCGTTTTCGTCTTTAATCGGCATTACTTTTGCGTATTTTACTGCGCTTAAAGAGTCTGCCATGACAGAAAGTCCTGCTATACCAAACGCCATAAGTCTTTCGACCTCTGAGTCGTGCAGTGCCATTTGAGATTTTTCATACGCATATTTATCGTGCATATAGTGAATTATATTCATGGTGTTGACGTATAGGTGAGACAGCCACTCCATGTATTCATTTAGCCTGTAATTTACTGTTTCATAGTCTAAAACATCTTGATTTACAACATTCTTTTGAGGTCCTAAATTTATACCACTTGTGGTGTCAAAACCACCGTTTAAAGCCAAAAGCATTAGTTTTGGCAGGTTGCAACGTGCACCGAAAAACTGCATTTGCTTGCCAATTTTCATAGCCGATACACAACACGCAATGGCGTAATCATCGCCAAAATGTGGGCGCATTACGTCGTCATTTTCGTACTGTATAGAGTCTGTGTCTATGCTGACTTTTGCACAGAAATTTTTAAATCCTTTAGGAAGTTTATTTGACCATAGGATGGTAAGGTTAGGCTCTGGTGAGCTACCTAGGGTGTAGAGGGTGTTTAACATTCTAAATGTCGTTTTAGAAACAAGCGTTCTTCCGTCTTCGCCCATTCCGCCCAAGGCTTCGGTTATCCACATAGGATCTCCTCCGAAAAGCTCGTTGTATTCTGGCGTTCTTAGATGCCTTGCCATTCTTAGCTTCATAACGAAATCGTCCACAAGCTCTTGTGCTGTTTCTTCCGTTAAAATTCCTCTTTCAAAATCTCTTTGAATATATATATCTAAGAAAGTGCTCACTCTGCCAAGCGACATAGCGGCGCCGTTTTGTTCTTTTATTGCAGCAAGATACGAGAAGTATAGCCACTGTATAGCCTCTTTTGTAGTTGTTGCAGGTTTTGAAATGTCATAGCCATATATTTCTGCCATTTCTTTCATTTTTCCTAAAAATACGATTTGTTGATAAAGTTCTTCACTTTTTCTAACAACGTCTGACTCCATACTTAAAACAGATAAGGCGTCTTTATCTTTAGTTTTTTCCTCGATAAGTCTATCAATTCCATAAAGCGCCGCCCTTCTATAGTCGCCTATAATTCGGCCTCTACCGTATGCATCTGGAAGACCTGTGACAATTCCGCTTTTTCTAGCCTTTTTCATCTCTGTTGTGTAAGCCCTAAAAACACCGTCATTGTGTGTGGTTCTAAAATTAAATTCGTCTTCTATTTTATCGCTTAGTTTATATCCGTATGAAGTAAGCGCCGAACGCGCCATTTTAATTCCGCCAAATGGATTTACACCTCTTTTTAGCGGTGCATCTGTTTGAAGACCCACAATAAGCTCTTTTTCTTTATCAAGATATCCTGCTTTATAGCTTGTGAGTGACGAAACTGTTTCGGCATCTACGTCTAAAACTCCACCTTTTGCCCTCTCTTGCTTGAACAAATCGTTTAATTTATCCATAAGTTCGGTGGTTCTAGCCGTTGCGCTTGCTAGGAAATCTGCATTCCCCTCGTATGGTTTGTAGTTTAATTGAATAAAGTTTCTTACATCAATTTTTTCTTGCCAAAGTCCTTCTTCAAAATTTTCCCATGCTGTGTATTTTTCCATTAATAAACTCCTTTTTACTTCATGTTCATGCTGTCTATCAGTGCTTTTAGGTCGTCCTCTCCATAAAACTCAATTTGCAAAACTCCTTTTTTCTTTGAGCCAGAGACATTAACTTTTCTTCCTAAATATTCATTAAGCGCAAGTTGCACTTCGCTATAATAATGAGCTTTTTCGACTTTTGGTTTTGGTTTTGCTTCGCTCAGAATTTTCTTGCAAATGCTTTCAAGCTCTCTTACCGAGTAAGAATTTTGCACTGTTTTTTTTGCGTATTCTATCATTTGCTCTTCATTTTTTAAGCTTAAAAGCGCCCTTGCGTGTCCTGCGGAAATTTGCTCTTCTTCAAGCATTTTTTGTACTTCTTCCGGCAAGTTTAAAAGCCTTAGTGCGTTTGTAATTGCTGGTCGAGATTTTCCTATAATTTTCGCTACTTCTTCTTGGCTCATTTGATGTTCTTCGATTAGGTTTTCATATCCTTTTGCTTCTTCCATAGCGCTTAGGTCTTCTCTTTGTAAGTTTTCGATAAGCGCAAGTTGCATAAAGGTGGTGTCGTCCATCTCTTTTACAAGAGCTGGAACTTCTTTTAATCCTGCCATTCTAGCGGCACGCCATCTTCTTTCGCCTGCGACGATTTGATACCCACCTGTATATATCGGTCTTACCAAAATCGGCTGAATTATTCCGTGTTGTGCTATTGAATCTGCAAGCTCGTTTAGAGCTTTATCGTCAAACGCCTTTCTCGGCTGGCTTTTATTTGGTTCTATGTCGTGTAGTTTTAGTGAAACTGCACCATCTTCCTGTGTGTTTTCAGCAAAAATGCTGTCAAGACCTTTGCCAAGTCCTGTCTTCTTCATTTATATAAACACTCCTTATTTGTTTTTTTGTTTAAGTTCTTTCGCAAGCTCTAGGTATGCTATGGCGCCTTTTCCCGATTTGTCATAATATGTAATCGGCTGTCCAAAACTTGGTGCCTCTGAAAGTCTTACCGCCCTTGGAATTACGGTTTTAAACACTTTTTTTGGAAAGTATTTTTTCACCTCAGCCACAACCTGTTGTGTAAGGTTGAGCCTTCCATCATACATGGTGAGTAAAACGCCCTCTATTTCAAGTCTTTCATTAAACTGTCTCTTTATAATTCTTACGCTGTTCATAAGTTGGGACAAGCCCTCAAGTGCGTAATACTCGCACTGAATTGGTATTAAAATTGTGTCGCTTGCACTGAGCGCATTAATTGTAATCATGCCAAGTGACGGTGGACAATCTATAATTATATAATCAAAATCTTCCCTTACAGGGGCTAAAAAGGACTTTACCCTAAATTCTCTATCTTCCATTGAAGCTAGCTCGATTTCTGCCGCTGCAAGGTTAATATCAGAGGGAATTATACTCAAATTTTGAAATTCTGTCTTAATAACCGCATTTTTCGCCTGACTTTCGCCTGAAATAAGGGTGTAGGAGCTGTGATTTAACGAGCGCCTGTCTATTCCGACACCGCTAGTTGAGTTTCCTTGTGGGTCCAAGTCGACAAGTAAGACCTTGTTTCCCTTTAAACTTAAAGATGCGGACAAGTTTACCGCAGTAGTAGTCTTTCCAACTCCGCCTTTTTGGTTGGCAATTGAGATTATTTTCCCCATATAATTATACCAGTCCTTTCGCATGTTGTATTTATTTTACCACATATTTTTCTTAAAATAAAGAGTTGACTTTTAATATTTATGCTGTTTTTTAAAATTTATGACTTTTCACAAAATGTTTCACGTGAAACATTTGTAAAATGGCTTGCCATTTTGTAATTAATAATTGTAGTGAAAAATGCAAAGCATTTTTTATATTTATAACACGCCGTTGGCGTGAACCTTAAGTCTTTCACCTTTCACCTTTAGTCATTAGTCCAAAAGAAAAACACCCTCCTTTTTTTTTGGAGAGTGTTTTTCCTTTGGGAAATGAATAAGGGAATGGGTCGCTCTTGTACTCTAATTTAATTTTGCGGTTTTACAATTCTTACCACACATTCAATGTACTCATCGGTTTCGGTTTTCTCCGACTTTGCCTCAATTCCTGCCGTGAGCATGGTGGAAACCGCCTGGTTTATTGTGTTCATAAAAACTCTTATGTCGCCACGTATAAACCCCTTTTTTACCTGTTTTTTAACAGGGTTTAGGACTTTTTCAATATATTCCTCAGACTTTTTTACATTTAGTCCTCTTTCTATAATTTCACCTAAAGTTTTAATCCTTAGTTCTCTGTCGCTAATTTTAAGTATAGCCCTTGCGTGTCTTTCTGTAAGCTTCTTTTCTTCTATTAGTTTTTGCTCTTCAATCGAAAGTTTCAAAAGCCTTAGCTTGTTCGCAATTGCCGACTGACTCATGTCGAGTTTTCTCGATGCCTCTTCTTGAGTAATCTCCCATTCTTTTATAAGTGCATAGATTGAATATGCCTCTTCAAAGATAGATAGATTTTTCCTTTGCATATTTTCAATTATTGCAAGCGTTGCCGACTCACGGTCTGTGCACTCAGAAACTATTGCATTTATCTCTTTTAATCCTATCATTTTTGCTGCACGAAATCTTCTCTCGCCTGCAATTAATATGTAATTTTTTTCTACTCTTTTAACGATAATTGGCTGTATTAAGCCATTTTCCTCTATGCTTCTAGCAAGCGAGCTTATGTCCTCGCTATTGAATTTCTTTCTTGGCTGTGCTGGATTTGGCAAAACTTTAGCCACAGGAACGGTAACTAATTTTTGCCTTTGCTTGTCTGGTAGAAACATTTTTTCCGCTCCTTTTAATGAATTTCTTTAATGAGATAATATCATAGTAATTGCGAAAAAAATGTTTAATTATGTCGGCATGAATTTTTTTATTTCCGACTTGCCTTATCCACTTGAAAATATCCTTAAAAAGTTGTAAAATAGTAGTATTAATCGAAACGGAGAATTTTATGAGTTTGAACTTGGAAACCATAGCCGCTATAACCACTGCACAGGCGCCGTCGGCTGTTGGAATAATACGTATTTCTGGTAGCAGGGCACAGGAAATTGCGGACAAAATTTTTGTTCCGACAAAAAATGGAGCAAGCCTTGAAAGAAGTGCTGAGAATACATTTTTATATGGTAAAATTGTGGACGAGACTGGTAATAAAATTGATGAAGCTATAGCCCTAAATTTTGTTGCACCAAAGAGTTATACTGGCGAAAATGTGGTTGAACTTTCTTGCCATGGCGGCAGTTTTATTTTGTCTCAGGTATTAGATTTAGTAATAAATGCAGGTGCGAGGACTGCACAGGCAGGTGAATTTTCTAAAAGGGCATTTCTAAATGGGAAAATGGATTTGACTCAGGCCGAAGCGGTAATGGATATCATAAGCGCAAAAAATAAGCAATCTGCAAGACTCGCCATGGGTGCAAAAGATGGTTTACTTTCTAAAAAAGTCGACACTGTGACTGAAAATTTAATCACCATAGCATCTCACCTTAGCGCATGGGCTGACTACCCAGACGACGACGTTCCACAAATAGATGAGCAAATGCTTAAAGACTCGCTTGCATTATCAATAATTGAAATAGAAACTTTGCTAAATTCTTTCGGAGCGGGAAAAATTCTAAAAGACGGAGTTCACACGGCAATAGTCGGAAGACCAAATGCAGGTAAGTCTACATTGATGAATTTGCTTGCTGGCTGTCAAAAATCAATTGTCACTCACATAGCAGGCACGACGAGAGACGTGGTAGAGGAAAGTGTGATGCTAGGAAACATAGCGCTTAACCTCTCTGACACTGCTGGAATTAGAGAAACCGACGACCCTGTCGAGAGCATAGGAGTAAAAATTGCAAGAGATAAAATGCAAACTGCCCAGCTTGTTTTTGCAGTCTTTGATTTTTCAGAGGAGCTAAACAGCGACGATATCAAGATGATTGAAGATTTAAAAGATGTTCCTAGCATTGCTGTTATAAATAAAAGCGATTTAGAAAGCAGGGTAGACACTCAGTTTATTGAACAAAACTTTGAGTATGTAGTGTACATTTCTGCTCTCAGTGGAACGGGGCTACAAGAGCTTACCGATGCCGTGGAGAAAATCTTCCACACCGAAAACCTCGACGCCTCTGTTGCAGTTTTAAATACTTTAAGACAAAAGGAAACTGCTCTTAGGGCTTTTGACAGTGTCAAGGAGGCAGATTTTGCGTACCAAATGGGTATGACTCTAGACGCCGTTACGGTTTGTGTTGAAGATGCTATAAAGGCACTACTAGAATTAAGCGGAAAAAGTGTCAGCGAAGAAGTAGTTAATGCAGTGTTTGAAAAATTCTGCGTAGGAAAATAAATAGATAGGAAATTAAGATGTATATATCAGAGAGTTATGAAGTCGCCGTAATCGGCGCAGGACACGCGGGAATTGAGGCAGGGCTTGCAAGCGCAAGGCTTGGCTGCACCACTGCTGTTTTTACAATTAACATGGACGCCGTTGGAAACTGCCCTTGCAACCCTAGCATAGGCGGAACGGCAAAAGGCCATTTAGTGCGAGAAGTAGACGCTCTAGGCGGTGAAATGGGAAAAACTGCCGACAAATCTACACTGCAAAGCCGTATGCTAAATCTAGGCAAAGGTCCAGCGGTACATTCACTTAGGGCACAAATAGATAGAAACAAGTATATGCAAATTATGAAGCATAAGCTTGAAAAGCAAGAAAGACTTAGCCTAATTCAAGCCGAGGTAGTAGACCTTAAAAAAGAGGGTGATTTTTGGCTTTTAGAGACAAGAACAGGCGCAGTACACAAGTGCAACACTGTAATTTTGGCTACTGGCACATTTTTAGGTGGCAAGATATACTTAGGCGACCTAAGCTACGACAGTGGCCCAGACGGAATGTTCCCAGCAACATTTTTAGCAAAATCTTTGAAAAACCTTGGCCTATCGCTCAGAAGATTTAAGACTGGAACACCAGCGAGAGTTCACAGGGGCTCGATAGATTTTTCTGAACTAGAAGAACAAGAAGGCGACAAGCCAATAGTACCGTTTTCTTATGATACAAAAGAAGAACTTAAAAACACCGAGGTTTGCCATATCACTTGGACAAATTCAAAGACGAAAGATATAATTATGGAAAATATCCACCGCTCGCCACTGTATGGAGGCATAATTGAGGGTGCAGGGCCTAGGTATTGCCCGAGCATTGAGGATAAAGTGGTGAGATTTTCAGAAAAACCTAGGCATCAACTTTTCATAGAGCCTTGTGGAACAAATACAGAAGAGATGTATTTACAGGGTATGAGCTCCTCATTACCAGAAGATGTTCAAGTTGCATTTTATCGTTCTATAAAAGGACTTGAAAATGTGCAAATCATGCGCTTTGCCTATGCAATTGAGTACGACTGTGTAGACCCGACACAAATGGACGCTTGCTTGGAGTTTAAAGAGCATAGCGGACTTTATGGCGCAGGACAGTTCAACGGTTCGTCGGGATATGAAGAAGCTGCGGCGCAAGGGTTTGTCGCAGGAGTTAACGCCGCACTTAAAGTTCTTGGCAAGGAAAAATTTATATTGGGTAGAGATAACTCATATATAGGCACACTTATAGACGATCTAATCACAAAAGGTTGCTCAGACCCATATAGAATGATGACCTCGCGTTCTGAGTATAGACTAATACTAAGGCAAGACAACGCCGACGAAAGACTCACACCTCTTGGGCGAGAGCTAGGGCTAATCTCAGACGAGCGCTGGAATGATTATTTATTAAAGCAAGAGCAAAAAGAAACAGAGCTAAAGCGCTGTGAAAACACAGTAATTAAGCCAACTAAAGAGCTAAACGACATACTTGTTTCACGTGAAACATCTGAAGTGACAACAGGCGTAAGGCTCAGCGATTTGTTAAAGCGTCCGCAAATAAAATACAAAGATTTGGAAAAAATAGATGTAACACGCCCAAATTATTCAAACTATGTCTTTGAAGCTGTGGAAATAGAGATAAAGTACATGGGATATATTAAAAGGCAAAAAGAAGATATTCAGCAAATGAAAAAGCTTGAGAAGAAAAAGCTTCCACAAAATATAGATTATCAAAATATAAAAGGCCTAAGGATAGAGGCTGTGGAAAAATTAAACAAAATAAGACCCGAAAATATAGCAAGAGCGTCTAGGATTTCGGGAGTAAGCCCTGCGGATATTTCGGTACTACTAATTTATCTTGCAACGACTAAAGGTGAAAATATTGGACAATAAAATTTTAGACTTCCTTATCGCAAGTTGCGAAAGCGAAGAAATAGAGATTTCTGAAAATCAGGCTGAAAAACTGATTAGATATTTAGAAATGCTAGTCGAGTGGAATGAAAAAGTTAATCTTACGGCCATTACAGAGCCTAAAGACGTAATCATTAAACACTTCATCGACAGCCTATATCTATTAAAAACCGTAGACATACCGCAAAACTCAAGCTTCATAGACGTCGGCACTGGTGCCGGTTTTCCTGGAGTGGTAATAAAAATAGTCAGACCCGACATTAAAATGACCTTGCTCGATTCACTTAATAAGAGACTGGTTTTCTTAAAAGCATTAGGCGAAGAGCTAGGTCTTGAACTTGACTATATCCACATGAGGGCAGAGGACGCGGGAAGAGACGAAGAGCTTAGAGAGCAGTTTGACATATCCTGTGCAAGGGCAGTGGCAAAGCTGAGTGTTTTGTCCGAGTACTGCATACCACTTGTGAAAGTCGGCGGAAAATTTGTCAGCATGAAAGGGCCAAAATTTGACGAAGAGCTAAAAGCTGGGCAAAAGGCTGTAACGACCTTGGGCGCAAAGCTTGCAAAATCAGAAACACTTTATTTACCCGATTTAGAGAAAAGTGAAAGAAATATTTCTATCTTTGAAAAGGTAAAACCAACCCCCGAAAAATACCCAAGACACGGCTCTAAAATTTCTAAATCTCCATTATAATAGAATTGTAATACTTTTATAGATAAACTGGCTTTATTCGGTAAATATAATATGTTAAGATAGAAAATAAATAAATTTGGGGGAATATATTTTATGCTCATTTCAAGGGATAGATCCTTTTACAAAACGCTTTTGGCGCTCGCTGTGCCTATTTCGCTACAAAACCTAATCACCTTTATGGTAGGTTTTGCCGATAACTTAATGATAGGCTCGCTTGGTGACAATGCGGTGTCGGGCGTGTACATGGGAAATCAAGTACAAACAGTTTTGCAAATTTTTACGGTTGGAATCGAGGGCGCAATACTAATCCTTGGTGCTCAGTACTGGGGAAAAAAAGACGTGGACAGTATAAAGAAAATTTCCGGTGTCGCATTTAAGTTTGCACTGGTATGTGGACTTTTGTTTACACTTGCGGCGACAATTTTTCCACATCAAGTTTTAAGCCTTTTGACAAATGATATTAATGTCATAAAAGAGGGCGAAGTTTATCTTAGAATAGTCGGTTTCTCATATTTGCTCTTTGCATTTACTCAAATGTTTATTGCTTCATTAAGAAGTGTAGAAACAGCAAAACTCGGACTCTATGTTTCTATAATGGCATTATTCGTTAATGTAGGGCTTAACTATTTACTAATTTTTGGTATCGAGGGCGTAATTCCTGCAATGGGAGTAAAGGGCGCAGCGATTGCAACTCTAATTTCAAGAGGAGTGGAGTTTGCATTTGTACTATACTATGTAAAATTTAGGGATAAAAAGCTAAAACTAACTCTAAAAGACATAGTAAGTCACGACAAAGTGATATTTAAAGATTTCATCAAGTACGGCTTGCCCGTCTTTGGTGGACAAGTTGTTTGGGGTTGCAATATGATTGCAAACACAATTATTTTAGGCAGATTTTCCGCAGAGGTTATAGCGGCGACAGCAGTTGCAGGAATGCTTCACAACATGGTATATATCTGGATGACAGGTCTATCTGGCGGTGTCGGCATAATAGTCGGAAAAACAGTGGGCGAGGGCAAGATAGAAAAAGTAAAGGAAATTGCAAAAACAGTTCAAATTATGTTCTTAGTAGTAGGTGTGATATCCGGTGCAGTGGTGTTTTTCCTTCGAGACGGATTTATTTCACTATACGACATAAGCCCCGAGGCAGTTGGCTACTCTAAGCAATTTATCAATGTAATAAGCATTACGATTATAGGTACTTGCTATCAGGCGGCTTGTCTGTTTGGGCTGGTTAAATCAGGCGGAGACATAAGCTTTGTCTTTAAAAACGACACGATATTTGTATTTTTAGTGGTCATTCCATCGTCAATAATAGCACTAATGTTAGGTGCGGCACCGTGGATTGTGTTTGCTTGCCTAAAATGTGACCAAATACTAAAATGCTTTGTAGCCGTTGTAAAGATAAATAGAAATTATAACTGGATTAAAAATTTAACTCGAGACACAAAAAAGAAAGCATAAAGGAGGATAATAAATATGAATATTATTAAAGTAAAAAGTTACGAAGAAATGAGCACTTTGGCATCTAGAATTATTGCAGCACAAGTTTTGTCAAATCCAAAATCGGTACTAGGCCTTGCAACGGGTTCTTCTCCAATTGGTGTCTACAAGCATTTGGTTGAGGATTACAATAAAGGTCTGCTAGATTTTTCTCAGGTAAAAACAGTTAACCTAGACGAATATTACGGCCTTGCTGGAACTCACCCACAAAGCTACAGATATTTTATGAATGAACACTTATTTGATAAAGTTAATATCAACAAGGAAAATACACACGTGCCAAACGGAATGGCAGACGACCTAGAAAAAGAGTGTGAGGACTATGAAAAGCTTATACAAAGTATGGGTAACGTGGACTTACAACTTTTGGGAATAGGGCATAACGGTCACATAGGTTTTAACGAACCTTGCGACAGATTTCCACGTTTTGTTCATGGTGCCAATTTAACTGAAAGCACAATTACAGCAAATGCTAGATTGTTTGAAAATGAAGAAGAAGTGCCAAAACAAGCAATAACCATGGGCATAGGCACCATACTTAGGGCAAAAAAAATCCTGCTAATAGCAGGTGCAGACAAAGGCGACATAATTGAACGTGCAATGTATGGAAAAGTAACAACTGACGTGCCTGCATCGGTACTTCAGTTCCACCACGACGTAACTATTATTACGGTTTAATCTATAAAGAAAGGGTGTTTTTGATATGAGGGAAGAACAGAAAATTGAGCAAGGCATACTTTTTAGTCCAGCAGACCCAGATTTAAAAGCAATTAAGCTTAAAACGCATAACTTAAACAAAGATTTCAACCGCTTATATGAAAATCAAGTGGAGGAAAGGGCGGAAATTTTAAGCGAGATACTTGGCTTTTTAGGCGAGGGCAGTTTTTTACAAGGGCCTATTACTTTCCACTATGGCAAACATACGACTATAGGAAAAGGCTGTTTTATCAATTTTAATTTCACTGTGCAAGACGATGCAAAAGTTACTATTGGTGACGACTGCAATTTCGGACCAAATGTTACTATTGTGACTCCTGTTCACCCAATGATAGCAAGTGAGAGAAAAACAATGCTAGACAAAGACGGAAATCCAAAGCATCTATGCTATGCAAAACCTGTGACCGTAGGAAAAGACTGTTGGCTTGGTGCAAATGTTGTTATTTGTCCTGGTGTGACTATCGGTGAAAACTGCGTCATAGGCGCTGGAAGTGTGGTAGTAAAAGACATACCAGCGAATTCATTCGCGGCAGGAAACCCTTGTCGAGTAATTCGCGAGATTACAGAAAAAGACAGCATGATTTATAAACCAGAGATACTTGCGGATAATAAAGTTATTTAAGTAATTAATAGTTAATAGTTAATAATTAATAATTGATGTGAAATCGGGTGGAAATTTTCCACCCGATTTTTGGATTATATGTGTATTTTAATTTTGTTGAAATCTTTTATACCACCTTAGCTTCTAGTATACGGTTTTTTCTCGTCGGTTAAACCTGCCAAATAATCCATGCTCGTGTCAAGGGCAATGGCAATTTTTCTGCACTGTTCAAAAGTATAATGTCTTTTTCCATTTTCAATTTTGGAATAATCACTTTGGTCTATGCCTGTAAGGATTTGCATTTTTATTTGTGTAAAACCCTTTTCCTTGCGCAAATTTCTTAATCTATCCATATTTAACAACACCTCATTAATTATTATGGCAGATTGACCTATTGAAAATATGGTTAAATTGACCTATAATATAAACAGTAGGACTGTTATTGATTTAAAAAGGTAGTATTATGTTTGAAACGCAACTTCCAAAACGATTAAAAAAATTAAGAGAAAAAAGTGGTATGACACAGGCAGAGATTGCATCTTTCTTAGGCATTACACGATCGGCATATACATATTACGAAACAGGTAAAACAGAACCAAGCCTTACAAGTATTGTACTATTATCAAAAATATATAATGTCACTACAGACGAGATTTTATTACCTAAAAAAAGGAAAATCTATTTAGGAAAGTTTGATTTCTGAATTTTTGTGGAAATCTTTTCGGGCTATCACATAGGATAGCCCCTACACGTAACACAAAGTTTTCTGCCTACTAATTATCTGTGATAAATAAAGTAGGGACGACCATTGGTCGTCCGCTAGGTTTACTGTCTACAAAACGGGCACCAATGACCGCCCCTACACCACTAATTCAAAATTAAAGAAAATACAATCAAAAAAATCCGCAGGATTTTCACCACAATTATCAATTTTAAATTATCAATTTTCAATTACCATTTCAGCTTATTAAGTATAAAAGAGCAAAAATTAGCGCGCTGTCTACATTCTCTTGGCATAGAATAATTATTATAAATAAAATAAGTTTTAACTCTTCGTCTTGTAAATATGTATTATTTAATGTACTGCTCGAACCTGTTGAAGTTATGCTACTTAGAAAATTTGTTATAGAACTGTCGTCTACTTCGTTTGAAACTGGTGCTTCTATGTTTACATCTCTCGGATCGGTTCTAAACTCGTTATGTGGAAGTTTTGCCCTCGAGTAAATCTCCCTTGCCCTCAGTATTGCATCACGTCTCATAGAATCAAAGTTTTCAGCCACATTTACACCTCCTATCTACCTAGAAGTGTGGATAAAGTTCCGGTGTCTTTTAGCCCAGGAAATACCTTCATCGCCTTTAAAATTTTAAGTGATGTATCGACTTTTTCCTGCCTTTTTTGTGATAACAAAGGTCTTAAAGCCATTAATAACTTTGCCGAATTGTCGTTTTGTAAGTTTATATTTTGTGAACGCATTGCGGGTGAATTTAAAATTGCGTTTAAATTGTCAACATTTTCATTTTCCTTATTTGAGGATACAGAAGACAGTAAGGCATTAAGATTTCCTAAGTCAGCGTTTTGAGTGAAGTTTTGCTGGGCAGCTTGGTTGTTGTTTCCTCCACCAAGTCCTCCCAAAACTGAACTAAGTATTGCAGGATTTTTTGCCACTGCACCCAAAATTTGTGACATTATTCCACTATTTCCGCCGCCTGTAAGCCCTCCTAAAATAGAGCCAAGTCCGCCGCCTCCCGAGCCTCCACCACCTGTAAGTCCGCCTAAAATAGAACCAAGTCCTCCTCCGCCACCTGAGCCAAGACTGCCCAAAACTGTGTTTAAAAGCTGAGGATTACTCGCAACCGTGCTCAAAATCGAGCCTAATCCTCCACCGCCTCCACCTGTAAGCCCTCCTAGTAGCGAGGAAATATCAGGATTTTGTGGTGCAGGAACATCAGGTGTGGAAGATACTGCATTTGCCACTGACGAGAGTGAGGAGGTATCTATTCCGCTCATTATGTTTTTGATTTGCTCCATACTATTTGGATCGGATAAAATTTGATTTAATTGCCCTACGATATCTTCCACTTATATTTCCTCCGTGAATTTCTATTTATTTTCTTTGCCCAAAATATTGATAAAGTTTTGAGCCTGTTTTCCTGACAATAATTTTTGCGCAGCGTTTGGGTCTGATAAAACTTTTTGAATTTTTTCGCCGTCCTTTGCATTTTTTAAAATACTGGACATATCTCCACTTTTTGCAGCATTCATTAACGCATCTGGCGTTGTACCAAGTCTTTGTGCAGTAATTTTTAAAAGATTTTCAAGTTGACTATTGTTCACCGTAATCAAATCCCTTATAATGTATTTATATGCAAGTGCTAGCACTTGCGACTAAAGACTAATGATTAATGGTGAAAGACTCAATATAGGCTAAATACTATATAAAAATAGTCATTAGTCATTCACCTTTAGCCATTAGTCATATTATATATTATGCAGTGCGTGTGCATTGTATGAAAAGAGGTAAAAATGAAAGTACTATTAATATCCGACAGCCACGGAAATAAGGCTAATTTAAAGAAAATTTTAAATGAAGAAAAAAACTATGATGCGGTTATTTTTTGTGGAGATGGCGAGAATGATTTTCCACAGGATTTATCTATCCCTGTTTATAAAGTGAGAGGGAACAATGACTTTGGTTCTGCTTTACCCATGGTTGATACCATAAGTTTAGGTGATAAAAAATTCATGTTCACCCATGGTCACACTTTTTATGTAAAAAGAGATTTAGAGGACCTTATATTTTCGGCAAGGCAGGCAAATTCAGATTTTGTTATTTTTGGGCATACTCATGTACCATATAAAAATTATGATGACGGACTTTATGTAATAAATCCCGGCTCTTGCGACGTTTTTTGTCAATATGCGACTGTTGATATAAAAGATAATGGTACACTTGTGAATTTATTGAAAATTTAACAGTAAATGGTTTGACATAACTTACTTTTTTTGGTATTTTTAATATAGTATAATTATTAACAAGCGGCAAAATTAATTTGAGAGGGAGTATTAAAATGAGCGAATACAAAAGATGGCTTAGTGTCGATTTAGAGGACAAAGATTTAACAGAAGAGCTAGTTTCAGTAAAAGACAATGAAGAGGAAATTAACGATAGATTTTATCGTGACCTCGATTTTGGAACAGGTGGAATTAGAGGTGTTATAGGCGCCGGAACAAACAGAATTAATGTTTATACAATCGCAAAAGCTACTCAAGGTCTTGCAACTTATCTAAACAATACAAAAGGTGACAATGTGCCTAGCGTCTCAATAGCATACGACAGCAGAATTAAAGGTGAGTTATTTTCTAAAGAAGCAGCGAGAGTTTTAGTTGCTAATGGAATTAAAGTTTACCTATACAGCGAACTTATGCCAACTCCTGCGCTTTCATTTGCGGTAAGGCACTTAAAAACAGACGCGGGTATCTGTGTAACAGCAAGCCATAACCCTGCAAAATACAGCGGATACAAAGTATATGGTAGCGACGGTTGCCAAGCAACAGAAGAAATGGCAGATGCTATTATGGCAGAAATCAAAGTCACCGATATTTTTAACGATGTTAAGAAAGTAGACTTTGAAAAAGCACTACAAGACGGCATGGTTGAGTACATAACAGAAGAGACAGTGACAGCATTTATAGATGCAGTAAACGGACAAAGAGTTCTTACAAATTCTTGCGAAAACCTAAAACTTGTATACACTCCTCTAAACGGTAGTGGTAAACGCTGTGTTCTTTCTATTTTAGATAGAATAGGCGTAAAAGACATTGAACTTGTAAAAGAGCAATCAGAGCCAGACGGAAACTTCCCAACCTGCCCTTATCCAAATCCAGAAATTAAAGAAGCACTACAAAAAGGTTTAGACCTTTGTCAAAAAGTAAAACCTGACCTTCTTCTTGCCACAGATCCAGACTGCGACCGTGTGGGTATCGCGGTAAATCAAGGTGGAGAGTATGTTTTGATGTCAGGAAATGAAGTCGGAATTATGCTTTTAGACTTTATAGCAAAAAATAAAAATGTAGGTAAACGCCGTGTTGCGGTTACTACAGTAGTTTCAACAGACATGGTAGACCCAATCGCAAAAGAGCATGACATAGAATTCTACAGAGTTTTAACAGGATTCAAATATATAGGTGACATAATTGCAGATCTTGAAAAAGACGGGGAAGAGGGCGCATATGTACTTGGATTTGAAGAGAGCTATGGCTATCTATCAGGAACTTATGTAAGAGATAAAGATGCTGTTAATGCATCTATGCTAATTTGCGAAATGGCGTCATATCATAAACAAAACGGCAAAACTCTAGTCGATGTTATGACAGAGCTTTATGAAAAATATGGATACTATAAAAATGACTTGATGACTTTCACATTTGAGGGTGAAGACGGAATGAACAAAATGTCTGACATCATGTCCACTCTTAGAAATGAAGCGCCAAAAAGCATAGCAGGATATAAAGTAGTAGGCACAAGCGACTACCTACTTTCTGTGAAAACCGACGGCGACACTAAAGAAGAGATTAAACTTCCTAAATCAAATGTTATAGAGCTTAGACTTGATAATGGATCAAAATACATAGTTCGTCCATCAGGAACAGAGCCAAAAATAAAAGCCTATCTATCTGCAAAAGGCAAAACAAAAGAAGAAAGCCTAGAGATTATAGAGAAGCTAAAAGCTGCGGAAGTGTTTTAGTAATTGATAATTAATAATGAATAAGGAATAATTATGGTTCACGCCGTCGGCGTGGTATGATTATATTTTCCACAAATTTCAAATTAACATTGTAAGGGCGTCGTTTCGGCGCCCTTTATTTTTTAAGAATTAAGGACAACCATTTTGTGGTTGTCCTTATGATTATAATTCTATTTTTTATTAATTTTAGGATATGGTTTTTTCACATCTGTCATTTCTATTAAATAATCAACACTAACACAATGAAACAATGCTAACTGCTTTAATACTTCTGTGGGGATATCTAAGACACCACTTTCGTATCTTGAATATGTAGTTTGAGAAACGCACAAAAAATCTGCCATTTGAACTTGCTTTAAATCTTTATCTTCTCTTAAATTTCTTATACGAGAATACATCTATATCACCTCTAAGAAATTATATAGTATGCGTTAATTGCATATTGCATTATATGCGTAAATCGCATATAATATACCTGAGGTGAATAAAATGGAAAAATCAAATATAGGTCACAGATTAAAACGCCTAAGAGAAAAAAATGGTATGACTCAGAACCAAGTATACAAACGATTATTACATTATCAAGGATTTATAAAGTAAGCACAGATGAAATTTTATTACCAAAAAAAAGAAAAACATATTTAGGAAAATTTGATATTTAGAAAATAAACATCTCAGGGCAAAGGCTCTGCCTTACGATATATAATCAAAAAAAATCCACCCAAAAATACGGATACCAGTAAAGAAACATACTGACCAAGGGGGTCAAATCAACTGAATACGAGAAATAACACTTTTGTAGCAATGCAACAGTGTTATTTTTTGCAACATTTTACTATGTTTAAAATAGGACGATTTATCTTATTCTGTAGCTTGTTAGGTAGATATTAATAATATATAATTGCAGCAGAAGATATTTTAATAATCACTCAAAGAACTTTTTTAAAAAAATCAAAAGCTAACTATTGACAGTGTGCTTTTAATATGTTATAATATGTCCAACAGGAGGTAAGCAAAATGAAAAAAGATATATTTCTTTTATTTAAAAAAATTAAAGATTCAGTGGAAAATAATGCTAATGTTAATCTAAAACCTTATGGACTCACTATAGGACAATGTGGAGTTTTAGGTTATCTATCAGCAATGGAAAATCAAACAGCTTCACTCAAAAACTTAGAAAAGGCATTTGAGGTATCTCAAGCCACGATGCAAGGAACTATAGCACGACTTGAGAAGAAAGATTTTATAGAGCTTAGTGTGTCCCCTGATGATAAGCGCATTAAAAATGCCAAACTAACAGAAGTTGGAATGAAAGTTTGGGCAGAGGCTGATAAAGCAAGAATGAAAAACGAAAAAGAGTTATTTGAAAATTTTAGTGATGAAGATATTGCTAAGCTAAGTGAATTGCTTTTAAAATTATATAAAAATATATAGAGCCGAAAGGCTCATATATTTTAGCGGTATCAACAGTTAGCTTTTAAATGTTAGCTATTATTTTGAAAAGAAAGAGGAAAACTTATGAAAAATTTAAAATGGTCGTCAAAAATTGAACTTAGAGTTTATCGAATATTAATAATAATTGGAATTATCGCAGGAATAGGATACAGTTTATTCTACTTCAATGTTCCAAACATAGACCCTGTTTTTGAGGAAACAGAAATTCCAGCCGAACTCATAGATAAATCTTTTGCTTGGCGATATGACATCGGTTGGGATTTTTATGTAGAGATTAAAGAAGATAGTATAGTTTGGACTGGACTTGCTGGAGATTTTGATGGAATGGAAGCTACTGTATATCCACAATATAGCAAAATCAGCGATGACATTTACTTTGTAACATGGGAGATAGATATGGTAAATGGATTTGACTCCCTTGTAATCAATATGGAAGATAACACGATTTTTGGACACTGCAAAGCAAATTCAAAATTTGTTGAAATCGAAGGCGAAATCTATTATAACGAACTAAATAACACAGGAACAAAACCTGTAATAGAATAGAGGAAAACTTATGAAAAATATAATCTCGTGTCTTAGAAAAAAAGAAAAGTGGTTTTTAGCGATAACTTTTATAGCACTTATCGTACAAGTTTGGCTGGATTTACTACTACCGGACTATATGGCAGAAATCACACAGCTTGTCCAAACCGAAGGTAGTGCAATGGCTGATATTCTTATAGCCGGTGGGTTTATGCTTTTATGTGCACTCGGTAGCCTTGCAGTAACACTGCTAACCTCTTATTTCGTGGCACAAATTGCAGCTGGTGTGTCTATGCGACTTCGTGAAAAAGTGTATAAAAAAACTTTGTCATTCTCAATGAATGAAATGAACAAATTTTCATCTTCAAGCCTTATCACTCGCTCTACAAATGATATAACACAAATTCAATCGTTTATATCTCTTGGTTGTGTGGCAGTTATAAAAGCACCACTTATGGCTATTTGGGCAATGGCAAAAATTTCAGGTAAAAATATAGACTTTACTATGGCAACAGCAATTGCAATTATCAGTTTAATCGTAGTTTTAGCTACTGTTATTTACCTAACCGTACCAAAGTCTGCAAAAATTCAAGCACTTACCGATAAACTTAACCTTGTAACTCGTGAACATTTAACAGGGATTAGGGTAGTTCGTGCATATAATGCAGAAAAATATCAAGAAGATAAATTTGCTGATGTAAACGAAGAAGTAACAAAAGCCAACACTTTTGTAAATAAAACAACTTCATTTATTTCGCCATATATGTCATTTTTGATGTCAGGCTTAACGCTTGCAATTTATATCATTGGAATGTACTTAATAAATTCAGCAGAGATGACAGATAGGCTTACTATTTTCTCAGATATGGTTGTGCTTTCATCTTATGCTATGCAGATAGTTATGGCGTTTATGATGCTTACAATAACCCTTGTTACACTGCCAAGAACTATCGTTGCCCTTAACAGAATTTCAGAAGTAACTGACAGCGAAAATGAAATTTTAGATGGCGATATTACCGAAAAAACAAATGAAACTTCAATAGAATTTAAAGATGTAAGTTTTTACTACACAGATGGCGAAGAACCTGTTTTAAAAGATATTTCGTTTAAAGCTACAAAAGGTCAAACAGTCGCTTTTATCGGCTCGACAGGTAGTGGAAAAAGTACACTAATAAATCTAATCCCACGATTTTACGATGTTTCAAATGGCGAAATACTTGTTAATGGACACAATATAAAAAATTATAACCTTACTACACTTCGAGATTTAATAGGAGTTGTAACTCAAAAAGCAACACTTTTCAGTGGCACAGTTAAAAGCAATATTGTCCTTGGAAAAACTAAGGGAAATGCAACCGAAAACGAGATTTTATCTGCTGTAGATATAGCACAGGCTAAAGATTTTGTAAGCACTAAAGGAGTAGATGGTGAAGTCTCTCAAGGTGGGCTTAACCTTTCAGGTGGGCAAAAACAAAGACTATCTATTGCAAGGGCGGTGTTCAAAAAACCCGAGATTTATATTTTTGATGACTCTTTTTCTGCTCTTGATTACAAAACCGATAGAAATTTAAGAAAAGCATTAACTGAAAATACAAAAGATGCAATCAAGCTAATTGTTGCACAAAGAATATCTACAATTAAAGAAGCTGATGAAATTATCGTGCTTGAAAAAGGCAAAATTGTAGGCAAAGGAAAACACAACGAGCTACTTAAAACTTGCGAGGTTTATTTAGAAATCGCAAAGTCACAACTTTCAGAGGAGGAACTAAAACATGCCTAAACAAGAAAAAACAAATAATCCCCCCGGTGCTATGGGTGGAATGAATGTAGCCGAAAAACCAAAGAGCTTAAAAGATAGTGCAAACAAACTTATATCATTTTCAAAAGAGCACGCAAAAGGATTGGTTATTGCCTTAGTTTTATCAGTGTTATCAGCAGTTTTATCTTTAATCGGACCGGGGAAACTAAGCGAAATTACCGACCTTATAACCGAGGGTTTGATGACAGGGATTGATGTAAACGCAGTGCTTAGTATAGGGATTTTCCTTGCTGTAATTTATGTTTTAAGTTTAGTTTTTGGATTTATGCAAGGTAGCTTATTTGCAGGTATATCTCAAAAAATCTGCAAAAAAATGCGAACAAACTTGACGCTAAAACTCAATAAACTGCCTTTATCATATTTCGATAAAAATGCTTATGGTGATACTTTAAGTCGTGTTACAAACGATGTTGACACCATAGGAAACAGCTTAAATCAGAGTTTGTCATCAGTAGTTAGTGGCGTGGTAACCTTGGTCGGTTCTCTCGTTTTGATGTTTGCGACAAATACGATTATGGCTATAACGGCACTTGTGTCATCACTACTTGGTTTTTCACTAATGATTATATTAATTTCAAAGTCGCAAAAGTATTTTAGTGAGCAACAAATAAAACTTGGTAAAATTAACGGTCATATAGAAGAAATTTATTCAGGGCATACAGTAATTAAGGCTTATAATGCTGAAAATGAGTGCGAAGAAGAATTTGATGGTCTTAATAGCAATTTATACACATCTGCGTGGAAAGCACAGTTTATTTCAGGGCTTATGATGCCTATTATGAGCTTTGTTAGCAACTTTGCTTATGTTGCAGTGTGTATTGTCGGTGCTGTTTTAGCTATGAATGGTGTAATTTCTTTTGGTGTAATCGTTGCATTTATGCTATATGTAAGATTATTCACACAGCCTCTTTCAACATTGGCTCAGGCTGCAAATGTTATGCAATCAGCACTTGCTGCAAGCGAGAGAGTGTTTGAAGTCTTAGAAGAAACTGAACTTACAAAGAAAGAAAAAACAGAAAGTTCAAATGAGCAATCTAAAGGCGATGTGACTTTCCAGAATATAGTTTTCGGATATGATGAAAACAAACCTATTATCAAAAACTTTAGCGCAGATATAAAAGCAGGACAAAAAATCGCTATTGTAGGCCCTACCGGTGCTGGGAAAACCACTCTTGTAAATTTGCTAATGCGTTTTTATGAGGTTAACAGTGGTAATATTTTAATCGATGGTGTGAATATATCAAAAATAACAAGAGAGGCACTACACAATAAATTCACAATGGTACTTCAAGATAGCTGGATGTTTGAGGGCAGTATAAAAGAGAATATTCGTTATAATCGTGAAGATATAACAGATAATGATATTATTTCGGCTTGCAAATCAATAGGACTTCACCACACGATAAAAACAATGTCAAAAGGTTATGACACAATGCTCTCAAATGCTACCCTTTCAGTTGGTGAAAAACAGCTTCTCACTATTGCAAGGGCAATGGTGAAAAAGTCAGACCTGTTAATTTTAGATGAAGCCACAAGTTCTGTTGACACAAGAACGGAGATACTAATACAAAATGCTATGGATAAACTCTCAAAAGGCAAAACTTCATTTATTATTGCACACAGACTTTCGACTATTAAAAATGCTGATGTTATTTTAGTTATGAAAGACGGAAATATTATCGAAACTGGAAATCATGAAACATTGCTACAACAAAAAGGATTTTATGCAGAGTTATATTTAAGCCAGTTTGATGATGTGGCTTAGCATCTAAACTTATGCTATAAAACTAATAAAAAACTGTCCTATTTATGTTAAAGCTTAAAAGTTAAAACATCAGTAGGACAGTTTGTCTTATAGTGTAGCTTGTTTAGTAAAGATAAATATAAGATAATAAAATTAAAGTTTAATACAATATAAAAAAGAGGTGCGAAATGAAACAATTTGATGAGAGAGATGTTTTGTTCAATAGAATAAGTTTGATTGAGGGAAGCCGAGAATATATAGAATATTATGAAAACAATCCGGATTATAAAAATGCTGATGATGAACTGCGAAAAAATATGACAAGCATGATGTCTAATGGGGACGGTAAAAAAGCACCTGATATGCAAAAGATGATGAAGCTGATGAAAGTAGTCAGCAAAGTTCCTTTTATTAAAATGCCATCTATGGGCAGTATGCCAGCTTTTCACAGCGATAACCCTAATATTGATAAAGCTAAAAATAAAATTAGTGATGTGTTAGTGGAAAATGCAAACAAATTATCAGCTAAGGCTAAAAAAGCTAACGTTAATAAGGAAAAAATGATTACAAATCCAGAGATAGTAACAAAGCAGGTAAAAGAGCTTGCGAAGTATTTCGGTGGCGATTTGGTAGGCGTTGTAAAGCTAAGACCAGAACACCTCTATTCTCATAAAGGTGGGATAATGGGTACAGGTGACAGTGGCAAAGAAATCAAACTTACATATAAATATGCAATAGTTGTTGCATCTGCACTTGATAAAGATTTAATAAATCGTGCACCACACGCAGAACAGGTACTCGCAACAATGAAAGGATATTCCAAAAGTGCCGATGCCTGTTCAAACTTAGTGTTATATCTGAAAAATTTGGGATATGACTCAAGAGGAGATAACTTTTTTGATTATATTTCTCCCACTACTGAACTTGCTATTGATGCAGGTATCGGTCAGATGGGTAGATGCAATATGTGTGTATCAAAAGAATATGGTGCAAGGCTTAAAATAGGTGCAGTGCTTACAAACTTAGAACTTATTCCTGATGAAAAAATTGATTTTGGTTTAACTGAATTTTGTAAACTCTGTGGGATTTGTGCTAATAATTGCCCCGGAAAAGCAATTTCTAAAGATACCGAGCCAGCATTAAATAATGATAGAATATATTGGAAACATAACGAAAATGCTTGTATGAAAATGTGGATGAAGTTTGGAACAGACTGCGGTGTATGTATGTCGAGCTGTCCTTTTTCACAGGGTGTAGATGAAGAAACTATATTAAAAATGAAAAATGATAAACAGCTAATGAAAGATGTTATTTTACAGCATAAAGAAAAGTATGGAAATAGAAATTACATAAAAGAGCCTTTGTCGATTTCAGTGTTTGAATAAAAAAAGAGTGGGACACTTTGTCTTATTCTGTAGCTTGTTTGGAGTAGATTGATAGCATATAATAATATCAGACTTAAACAAAATTCTTTGCAAAGAAATTAAGTATAAAAAAATTACCGAGGTGCGTATGATTAAAGAAGTTTTTAAAAATTTGCCTGAAGATAAAAGAAGTAAAATTTTACTCTCGGCAAAGACGGAATTTATAAATAATGGATTTATGGGAGCGAAAGTGTTAAGAATTTGTGAGGGTGCAGGAATACCAAGAAGTGCATTTTATAGGTATTTTGATAGCCTTGAAGATATTTTTGAAATGGTTATTAGACATTATTTGTTTGACAGAATGTTTGAGTTTCACTCTGAAATATCAAATAACCCTGAGAGAATATTCGAGCTTTGTAGGGAAATGCTTGTAAATGCACTTGATAGTAAAGAAGATAGATTATTAGTTGAAAGTTTATCTGTATTTGATGGTATGAAAGAAATGCAAGACCAAAGAGCTAAAATGTTTAATTCATTACCACGCAAGACAAGCCTTATAATGATGAATTTCATGTGTCTTGTAAAAGATTTTGTAAATTTACACCAAAAGCAAGGTGTACCTAAAGAATTTATATTAAAGCAATATGATGACTTGACTTATGTAATTAAACAAGGTTACAACAATATTTAAACAAAGAAAAGGAGAATGACAAATGACTAAAAAGAAAAAGATAATTATAATAACATCTTCTATACTGGTGGTGTTATTAATTGCAGGTATAGCTGTAGTAAATTTAACCCCAGTAGGTCAAATGATAGACCAATCTATTCAGGATAATAACGCCAAAAAAATCCAAAGCACTTTAGATGCGAATAGTGACGGAGAGCTTTCAGCCGAAGAAATCGAAAACGCACCTACTATGCTACTCACACTTGATGAAAACAGTGATGAAGAGCTTAGTCCAGAAGAAAGCCATAACGGACCATTTGATGTTTACACAGTTGTAAGACAAAATAGAATTTTCAACTATATTGATGATGATGGCGATACTATTATTTCAAACGATGAAATTGAAAATTCATCAAATATGCTACTTTACTTTGATATGGATAAGGATGGTAAGCTGACAGGAGATGAATTTGAAGCATCTATGATGCCTGAACCACCGGAAGATATGGAAATGACTATGGATATGGATACGATGATGGAAATGATGGGCGATCCAAACGCTCAAACAGATAGAAACTTTGATGAACCAAGTGGAAATATTGTCCCATCTGATAGCACAGAGCAATATGAGGGATATACTTTAATCTACGGTGGCTACGATTCAAACCGTGTTCAAGTTCAGTCAAGTGCATATTTAATGGATACTGATGGAAACTTTGTACATGAATGGACAACAGATGATTATGTTCCACAAGGTGCTACTGCTTACCTAACTGAAGATGGACTGCTTTATAGAACAGTGTCTGGGTATAACTGGAGAGAGCTTGAGAATTTTGCAGCTGGTGGAACTGGTAAAATAGAAATCGTAGATTGGGATAGCAATGTATTATGGTCATTTGAATATGGCGAACTTAATGATTACATTCTTCATCACGATTTCACAATACTTCCAAACGGAAATATAGTTGCAATAGCTTATGATTTAATTTCAGTGGAAGATGCAATGGAGCAGTATGGAATTGATATTGCAGATCCTATAATGAATGATTATCATGTATCAGAAAAATTAATTGAGATAAAACCTAACTTAGATGATGGAACTGCTGAAATTGTTTGGGAATGGAGTGCTTTAGACCACGTTGTTCAAAACGTGGATAGTAGCCTTGATAATTACGGGGATGTTACAGATAAAACTAAAATAAATGCTTACTATGATTATAGTAGTAATATGTTTTATACTGGGCAGTTTTTCCACTTAAATGCTATTGATTACAATGCAGAGTTTGACCAATTTATAGTTTCATCTGGAATGTATAATGAATTATGGGTTATAGACCACGACACAACCACAGAAGAAGCTAAAGGTGAAGCTGGAGATTTACTTTATAGATGGGGCAATGAGCAAACTTATAGCGAAGATGGAACGGGCGAGCAAACACTCTATTTCCAGCACGATACATATTGGACAGATGTAAAAAATGGTGAAATTCAACTCTTTAACAATGGTGCAAACAGGCAGTTAGAAGAAGGCGAGAGTAATTATACTGAAATTATACGTATGAAACTTCCAGTTTCAGAAAGTGGTGAGTGGGATATTAACGCAGAGCCTGAAATTACATGGCACTTTAATGAAAATGGCGAAGATGCTGACTTTTTCTCATCATTTATGGGTGGTTCAAAAATGCTACCTAATGGAAATACAATAGCTGTTTCAGCTGCTGATTATAGGATAATCGAAATCACACCTGAGGGCGAAGTGATATTAGATTATATTATGCCAGTTCCGGGTAGAGGAATGAGAGTAGATAAAATTTCACCTGATTATTCAGGGCTTGGGTTTGATGAGTAAAGTTATTTTATTTCAATGATATAAAAATAGATTTGTTTCTAAAATTATAACATCAAATATTACAAAGCTCCTCAATTTGCTCCAAAACAGCAGCAATCATATCTTCTCCGCTAATTTCCTTCTGCTTATACTTCCTCTTGAGTTTTGATGCGGTATCAGACCAATCCCTAAACTCAGAATTAGATATTTTGTTTGTATCCCTGTCGCTATCCCAAGCGTCGATTCGGTAGTATCTTGAGTACATTCGGTTATATATTGTTTGAAATTCTTGCAAAAATTTATCTTCTTCAACTGACTGATTAAATTTTAGCTTCGCACCAACTTGTTTGCAGGTGCGATTTTCTTTATAAATCCTATCACAATATTCTCTTTTACGCTTGTCAGCAAGAACAAAATATTTATCACATAAGGAACAATGCTTAACCGAAATACCTCGCTTTAGCATCTCCATAAATTCTAAATAAAGCATCTCATCTAAATTTTGTATCATAAAATAAGTACTCATATTTATTGGTGTTTGGCTATCTCTATGTATATCAGCTAACACTTTTCGTGTATCAACTTCGCTGGGATCATTATACCTAACAACTCTATCACTATCAAACTCGCCAAAACTTATAGGTGCGATGCCATACCTTGCCACAAGCATATATCTATTGTAGTCTGGATAAGCGTTGCCGAAAATCAAAAATCTTTCAGGCAAAGAGAATTCTGTAAGAACTTCTTCGTCAAGACAAATTTTCAAGGCATCACGATATAGATTTTGTAAATCAGCATAGTAACTAAACAGAAAAATGATAAAATCAATCTGCTCATATTTTGTTTGGCTTGTGTCGTAATATGTTTTCACCATCTGACTATTCAAAAAGAAATGCACATAAGGGTGCTTATCTTTAAGCAAGTCAACAACACCCCATAAGGATTTTTTTATATCTTCAAAATTACTCGGTACTGATTTAGTATCGAGTTTTTTTATTGCTGTAAAACATTCTGAAAAATCAAGTTCGCAGAACTCTACTATATTTTTACCGATATCTTTTAACTGAACAAATCTATTTACAGTTGGCTCCTCATCAAAAAATACATTTAAATTATTTGTTTTATCACAAAACACTCTTGCCAGTGGGTAACTTACTTCCATACAAACCTCCTTGCAAAGAATAGATTTTTATTAAAATAAATTCTTTTCATTCACGATATAAGTATAGCACAGAAATTGTTAAAATGATAGTACAAATACCAACCTGACCTTGGACGCATTTGTTTTGCAACAAGCATTATTTTTTAATTGGGTCAAGGCTCAGCCTTGTTGCCCGTCGGTGCTACCGACCGATGGAGAGAACCTCGGTTAGGAACTACTTTAGATGTACTGAACGGAAAAAATTATAGAAAATTTAGGTTTATTTATTATATAAAAAAGAAAGGAAATTTATTATGAAAAACAAATTGCAAACAATGGATGCAGAAACTCTAATGAACACACCAATGCCACCTATAAAGTTTATTGTAGATGGACTACTGCCACAAGGATTAAGCATTCTCGCAGGCTCACCTAAAATCGGTAAATCATGGTTATCACTTTGGTTATGCTTGCAAATCACTAAAGGTGAAAAGCTGTGGAACTTTGAAACAACAAAATCTTCGGTACTATATTTGTGCCTCGAAGATAGCTTCTCACGAATACAAAATCGACTATTTAAAATTACAGATGATGCACCAGCTACACTACACTTTGCTGTTATGAGTGGCACAATTAATGATGGACTTGAAATTCAAATCGAAGATTTTATTAAAGAAAACAAAGATACTGGTTTGATTATTATTGATACACTCCAAAAAGTTCGTGATAAAAATAATTCAAACGCTAATCTTTATGAAAAAGATTATGATGACATTGATGTTCTCAAAAACTTAGCTGACAAGTATAGTATTTCAATTTTATTAGTTCACCACCTAAGAAAAATGAATGACAGCGATCCTGTGAATATGATTAGTGGCTCAACTGGAATTAGTGGTAGTGCTGATACAAATTTTATTCTTCAAAAAGAAAAACGAAGTGATACTTTTGCAAAATTAATTTGTGTCGGTCGTGATATAGAACAGCGTGAAATTCCACTGAAATTTAATACTGAAACTTATTTGTGGGAAACAGTTTCTGAAATTATTATCGAGAAATTAAACATTCCAAATGAGATTTTTATTCTCTGTGATTATATTAAATCAGTTAAAAATTTTACTGGAACTGCAACAGAACTTACTGAAAAGCTAAGTGAATTTAAAACTGGTCATTATGTTCCCTCGACACTAAAAAAGAAAATTATAAAACACATTTCAGACCTTAATAAAAATGGTGTTTCATACACCGATAAGCGAACTTATGAAAGGCGAGAATTTACTCTGAGCTATGACAGTATGACGGATATGACAGCAAAATCTGATATAGCTCCCTGTGATAATTTGCCGTCTGTGGCGTCAGTAGTGTCTGGGCAGAGTTAGAATCGGTTTTGAGCCGAGTTACCCCATAGATGAACAGCGCTTGAGAGCCTAACTCTATCTCTTAGAGTAGTTACACCCCCCCATAGTTAAGTGCAAATTTAAGGCAGTTGTGCCAATGGTAAAAGCCTTAGTTAGACCCTATCGTAAAACACGATGCTATGTTCAAGGGTATCGTGTTTCACGCACCCCCTTAAACACTCTAAAATGTATACACAAACTGGGTTGTATGCACGAAAAGTTGCAACTTCGGTTGCAGCGAGCAGAGCGTGCGTGTAGACGCCCACAACTCGAAAATCCTACTGAAAACGAAAGAAAGGAAATTTACAAATGAAAAATACACATTTTAATCTGAGAATGAGCGAGTCCGAAAAGAAAGAAATTAAGCGACTTGCTAAAAAATCCAAAATGAATATGTCAGAATTTATCAGACACGCAATTTTTAACAAAGAAATAGTTGTAATAGATGGAATAGACCAGCTACGAAAAGACTTAAAACGCATAGGAAATAACCTAAACCAAATAACAACTCGAGCAAATGCAGGACAGTTCCACACAATATATCTTGAAGAAACGAAAGAAGAATTTGCAAAAATTCACGATAAAATAGCTGCGTTATGTAGCAAGAAAAATGAATTACCATTAGGTGAAATTCCAAATGAGGATGTCATTAATTTAGAAGAAACTCAAGAACAAATCGTTACTAACTCTGCAAAAGCTGAAATCAGTCACCCAGTTCTAAATACAAAAAGAGAGATGAGAGTTGAGCATAAACCAATTACAACCGATGCTGACCGTTGGAAAATTGGAGTTTAAGGAGGGATTTTTATAGCAACAGTAAATTTTATGAACTACCAAAAACAATGTCAAGCAACACTTCGTGGTGTAATCAGCTATGTATGTCAGAAAAAGAAAACTGGTATAGACCGAGAAAATCTCGATAAGAAACATTGGGAAAAGGGTTTATTGACACAGGAAAATAACACAATAAAACTTCTTAGCGGAATAAATTGTGTGCCTGAAACTGCATTCTCTGAATTTATGGCAACCAAGTCGAGCTATAAGAAGTTAGATGGAATTCAGTTCTACCACTACACTCAAAGCTTCAAAGATGGCGAAAATGTATCTCCAAAAACTGCTCACGAGATAGCAATTAAGTTCGCAGAAACCCACTACAAAGACTATGAAGTTTTAATCGCAACACATATAGATAACGAGCATTTGCACAGCCACTTCATCATAAATTCTGTAAGTTTTGAAACTGGAAAGAAGTTACATCAGCCACCAAATACACTTAGAAAGCTGCGCTTGACTTCAGATAATATCTGCAAAGAATACGGATTTACTACTCTTGAAACTTATACTTTTGGCAGAAGTAAAACTATGGGTAGAGCTGAAAAGCGAGCTATGGAGCGTGGCACAAGTTGGAAGTTTGAAATGTGCCTAACCATTGAAACTTGTATGAAAAAGGCGAAAAACAAAGATGATTTTATTAAAAAAATGGAAAATCAAGGCTACAAAGTTGATTGGAAAGATAAAAACAAGACGATTATTTACACCAATTCCGATGGCTATTATTGTGGAAGTGATAGACTTTATGGCAAAAAACATCAGAAAGAAAATTTGATAAAAGAATTTGAGCTTCGAGAAAATAGCGATTTTGAAAACCCAGTATTTACAGGTTGGGAATATGAGAGAGCAGAATATCTAAAAACAATTCCACAACCAATCGATACATTAACCCAAGCAAGCGAACTCACTTTAGAAGTCGGGCAAGAAATTATGTATGCCTTCAGAAGATTTGAAGTCGCTCAAAATCAAGATGATGAACTAAATGAAATTGCAAATATCGCAGCATTAACTGCTCTGTCTTTTGTAGGAGTTTATGCCTTGATAGAGTTAATTCATAAGCATAATAGTGAAGAATTTTATCTCGAAGATTTAGAAGAAATGATAGAAGAAGTAAAACTGGAGTCTGAAAACACACAAGAATTTGAACAAGAACAAGAAGAATATCAAGGATTTGATATGACAATGTATTAAACCATTCCCCTGAAAAAAGGGAATGGTATGAAAGGAAAATTATATGAGAGAAATTAAAAATGAAAACAAATATTATGTAGAAAATCAAGTTTACGGAGCTTATGAAACGAGAGATTTGGATTGGATAAGCGACCAAAAAGGCAAAAAACATAGAGCTTTTGAAGATACTGAAATTATAAGAAATGAAGATAATATTACACTCGAAAGGCTTATGTGGGTGGATGGGAAATCATTTACAGTCTGCTCTGTGTTCCCATTTGAAGTAGAGAGTAACCCAACTGACAAAATGCTAAAAGTAATAGATATAGACTTAGAAAAACAAGACTAAAAATCTTGGTGCTTTTAGTGATAGCTATTTCAAACTGATACGAGTATAATGATTGTTGCAGAAACATCTGCTCGTATTCAGTTTGATTTTGACTCTAAAATAATTGATTATTGAAAGGAAATTTAATTATGAAAAAATCAAACACAAACAAAGAATTATATACAATTTTATACGCAAGATTATCAAACGAAGATGAAAAAGATGGAATATCTGGTTCAATCGAAAATCAAAAAATTATCTTGGAAAAATATGCTACCGACAACGGATTTGAAAACTTAAAATTTATGTTCGATGATGGAGTTTCAGGAACAAAAATTAAACGTCCAGCTTGGAGCGAAGTAATGGAACTCATTGAAAATGGGCAGGTTGGTACTCTGATTATTAAAGATATTAGTAGGCTTACCAGAATTTCGAGAACTCTTTCGGAACTTCTTGAAGATGTGTTCCCAGACAATAATGTGAGATTTATTTCAATCGGTGACAGCATTGATAGTTTATATGGAATTGATGATTTCGTGCCATTCAAAGGTATGTTTCACGAAATGTATGCAAAAGATTGTAGTAAAAAACAGCGTCAAGTTGTAAGAGCAAGAGCTGAAAAAGGTGAAAGAGTTGCTACAAGAGCAGCCTTTGGGTATCAAAAATGCAAAGATAATCCGAAACAAATTGAAATTGATGAAGAAGTTGCATATATTATAACCGAAATTTTTACTCTCTGTGCTATGGGTAGAGGTCCGACACAAATTGCAAAGGAACTTACCAAAAGAGAATATATCAACCCAAGTAACCATTATTTCAACAAAACTGGTGTAGCACTTCCGTCACTTAATACAGAAATTCCATATAGCTGGAAAGACACTACAGTAAAGAAAATTTTAGAAAATGAAATTTATTTAGGGCATACAACAAGTCTAAAAACGACCAATAAATCATTTAAAGACTCCACAAAAATTCATAAACCGAAGGAAGAGTGGTTACGATTTGAAAATACTCATCCAGCCATAATCAATCAAGAACTTTGGGATTTAGCACAAAAATCTCGTGAAAGTAGAAAGCGTACACGAAAGAATTTCGATCAGCCAAATATGTATGCTGGAATTGTATTCTGTGCCGATTGTGGTGGAAGTTTGACACTTCATCGAACTCATAAAAAAACAAATAAAGATAGTTTTGCTTGCTCAACTTATAAAAATAAAGGGAAAGATGCTTGTGATTCGACCCATTATATCACAGAAATTGAATTGGCTACTGTGATTTTGGATGACTTAAAACGTGTGACACATTTTGCAAGGCAAAAAACCGATAAATTTGTTGAATTTATATCTCAAAAAAGCACTAAAGAAACACGAACACAAATCAAAAATATCACAAAAGATATTGAAAAATTACGTAAGCGAAACACTGAATTAAGCAAACTTTTCAAACGTCTTTATGAAGATATATACTGTAAAGGGTGATAATTCCATCACCTAATACACATAGCAGAAT
>CAYJIA010000001.1:46169-85977 GCA_964370115.1 uncultured Eubacteriales bacterium | reverse complement strand
AACCAAATGCTAATCGGCATGAAAATGGAAGATACAGTAGAGCTTGCTCAAATGGTAGAGGATACACCTACTACACCATAATAAGATTTAAAGGGCTTTATAAATAGAAAATCCTCTTGACCTATATATTTAAGGTCAAGAGGATTTTTTGTTTTAAATAGTATCAATGCTTAGTTTAGTCTAAATCTACACCATCAATATTGTCAATGTCATTGTCTTTTTCTACATTAATAAGTTTAAATTCAGATACTAATTCATTAAGGTTAGAAGACTGAACAGAAAGCTCTTCGCTGGCAGCGGCACTCTCTTGACTAGTTGCGGCATTTGCCTGAACGACATTTGCAATTTGGCCGATACCACTTGAAATTTCTTTAACGTCAAGGGCTTGTTTTGAAGAGTTTGCAGCGATTTTACTCATGATTTCGGCAAAGTCAGATTGCGACTTGCTTACACTAGTGAAAGATGTATTAGCATCTTTTGCAAGTACAGTTCCTTTTTCAACAAGCTCTAAAGTAGACACGATGTGAGCTGTGGTGCTTCTTGCAGCCTCTGATGATTTTTGCGCAAGGTTCCTAACTTCATCGGCAACAACCGCAAATCCGCGTCCTGCTTCGCCTGCTCTTGCAGCCTCAACGGCAGCATTAAGTGCGAGTATATTTGTTTGGAATGCGATATCATCGATAGTTTTAATAATTTTGCTTATATTTGTTGACGACATTTCAATTTCAGAAATAGCTTTTGTGAGCTCGTCCATTTTTAGTGCGTTTTCATGGACTATTGCACCTGAACTTATTGCAAAATCATTTGCGCGTGAGGTGTAATCGTTATTTTTATCGATATTAACTGTAAGCGTTTCGATTGAATCTTTAAGTTGTTCAATGCTTGCTGCTTGCTCTGTTGTACCAGAGGCTAGAGACTGGGCACCAGAGGAAACTTGCTCGGCACCTGCTGTAACTTCATGTGCAACAGTTTTGATATCGGTCATAGTTTCACTTATACTTTGTGAAATGGTCTCAAACGAAGTCTTGATGTCAGATAACTTACCGACATAAAGTTCATCACCTGAAATTTCAAGGTTAAAATTGTTTTGACTCATTTGGTATAGTAGTCTTTGAATTTCACCTACGAGATTTCCTAGTATAGATGACATGTCGTTAAAGCTATTTGTAAGGGTTCCGACCTCATCGTAGGATTTACTTGGCTCTAAATTAATATCAAAATTACCATGAGATATATTATCTGCGGCAGTTGCGATTTTATTAAGTGGTGATAGGTATTTAGATGTGATAAATATGATAACAAATAATAGCACAACTAGAGTTCCTATATATGCAAGTGAAAGGCCTATTAATAAGGTGTTAGAAGTCTCGTATAGCTCAGAATCCATAACTCCACACTGTGTCCACCAAGTGACATTACCTACTTGAACAGGGGTGTAATAAATTGTAAAGCCAGATAAAGACTGCATGAATGGTTCACCTGCTGCTATTAAGGTATCAAATTCGGCTATTTGTGCGTCGCTTGAAAAGTTATTATAGTATGAAGAGCCGATTAAATCACTGTTATTCATATCCATAATATAGTTGCCTTCTTCATTTATTACAGATGCAAATAGAGTATCGTATGAATAAGTAGTGGTGACAATTTCTTGCATTGCATTAGCGCTTATATCAGTTGTAACAACACCGATTACGTTTTCATGAATAATAATAGGTGATGCAATGGAGATTAGATACTCGCCATTATAGTTAAAAGGTTCTGTGATATAAATAGAATTTTGCTCAATAGCTTTTACGTAGTATTCTTCATTATAATAGTCATCTTCAAAAAATACATCAAAGCTATTTGTCATCGCATCTTCTGATGTGACGTAAATTGCATATTTTTCAATACTTTGGTCAAAGGCATAAGGTGCAAACATCATAGATATTCCACTAACGACTTCATTGCTTTTGACAGTACTCCAAAAAGAGTTGAGAAAATATCTTTCGGTCTCAGCAGATGACACAGATAGGTCTAAGCCGTTTACAACATCGCTCTCTCTAGAACGATCGGCAAGCTCTGCTTGAATTTCACTTGCACTCATGGATGCGTACTCACTAAATCTAAAATTTAGATAGTCGACGACATTCTGATTTGCAGTTTCCGAAATATCAACCATGTTTTGTATTTTTATTGCGTTGGAATTTGCAGTAAGAGATAGGTTTTCACTAGCTTGACTTTCAATAATAACCCTCATAATGGAAGTTGTGGAAATTAGTATAAGAGAAAATACAAGGGTAAGAACTATACCTATTCTAAGTGCAATTTTTGCGGAAAGTTTCCTTGAGAAAATCGATTTTTGCTTCATGTTTACAATTCCTTTCTTGAGAAATTATATTTAAAGTCCCATACAATATATTTTAACACCTGTTTACAAAAAATTCAATATTTTTTTTCATTAAATATCAAAATGTATCCATTTTTTTTCAAATCTATCTGTAAAGGTGTTTGCGTCGTCGTCTTTAGGGTATCCAAGAGCTATAATTGCAAATGGAACGAGATTGTTATCTAGATTTAAGAAGTTTCGAACAAAGTCCTCTCGCTCAGAGCCTTTTGAGCCAAGCCAAACTGCACCGAGCCCTTGATTTACAGCCTCTAGTAAAATGTTTTGAGTACAGGCGCCTAGGTCTTGGTCTAAATAGTCATGAAACTTCAGCCTATCAGTATTTCCAAGTACTACTATACCCAAAGTCGCATTTTTAAGTGGAGTAGCATATAGGCTAAATTCTGAAAGCTTGAAAAGCTTATCTTTGTCTTCAATCACATAAAACTCCCAAGGCTGTTGGTTGCCAGCCGATGGTGCCTGCATACCGGCCTTTAAAATAATTTCAATCTTATCAGCCTCAACCTTTTTAGCTGTAAAGCTTCTAACACTGCGTCTTGTGAAAATTGAGTTCATAAGTTATCACTCCTAACATTTCATATATTGTTATTATTATAACATTCTTTTTTTATGTTGTAAATCATTAAAATAACTTTATTGAAATTTTTCCTAAAATAATGTTGAGTTTTGTGAAAAAATGGAATATAATTAACTAAAAGAAAATTAGGAGGGACTTTAGTGGTACAGTCATTAAGCGGAAAAAAGAGAGAAAATATGTTGTTTTTTCTATTTTATGTTGTTTTCTTTGCGTGTTTAAGTTCATATAGCGGGTTTACAGTCTCTTATCTAAGCCAGTTTGGCTATACTGCTTTGCAAGTAAATGTACTAAACGCAATACTATGTGTTTGCTCTCTGGTTTTTCAACCGATTTTAGGATTTATTACAGATACATATATTCCTGTAAAAAAATATATAATAGGGGCGCTTGTGGTGTCGACGGCAGCTGTGTTTCTTCTTCCGATGGCGGCGCCTACAAAGAATATTATACTTGTATATCTTGCCATTTCTTTTATGGCGATAGTTTGCACTCCGATTGCATTTTTGATGGATACTTGGTGTGTAAATTTAAGAGAGAATAGACCATATTTAGATTATGGAAAAGTACGCGCTGGTGGTTCGTTTGGTTTTTCGCTATCATCGCTTATAATGGGAAATATAGTTGTCATGCTCGCAAACTTTAATGTTTTATTTATTGTGAGTGCAAGCTGTGCTGCCACAGCAGTGCTGATAGCATTTTTTATACCAAGTGTGCCTTGCCTTAATAAAGATGGGGTAGAAAAAGACAAAAGTATATCTTTTTCTCAGGTTGTAAAATTACTTATGCGCAACAAGTTTTTTATGATTTTTCTAATTAGCAATATACTGTTTTTTATTGCATACAGGCCACTGCTTGTGAACGTGCCTTATAAAATTTTGTCTCTTGGTGGAGATTCCTCACAAATTGGTGGCGCGGCAGCGATTTCGGTTATCTGTGAAATTCCTGTACTCTTCTTTATGAGAAAGCTTGTAAAGAAAACTAAGATAAGCTATCTTTATATTTTTGCCTGTGCTGTAGTGATTTTAAGGTGTACGACACTTATGTTTGCAGAAAATATATTTATGGTGTTTTTATCGCAGTTTTTCCAATCTATTGCAAATGGTATTGTGCTTAGTGCGCCGATAGAATATATAAGCAGGGCATTGCCACAAAAAATTCTAGCTACAAGTACTTCGTTTTACGTGGCTATGACACAGGGTGTAGCGTCAATAATCGCCACGCTCTTAGGCGGAGTCATAATGGAATATCTAGGTTTTGAATCTTTAGTCTTTGTAATGTTAATAGTATCGATTTTATCGCTTATAACATTCGCCGTTCCGATTTATTTTATAGGACGAAAAGATAGAGCTAAGATAGTGTAGTGCTTAAAACCGTAGGGCAAGGGCTCTGCTCTTGCCCTGATTTTTCTACTACACCTAAATTTAAGGTTTTCTGCCTGTAGGGGCGGTCATCGGCCGCCCGAAATTTACCAGTAATTTAAAGTTTTCGCCATAGGCGTGAACAACACTTATTCACTATTAACTATTACTCATAAAAAAAGCTCGGAAACGACTTTCGTTCCCGAGCTTTTTTTTATGCTGTTTCTTTCTTTTGAAGTAAAACTGCAACTATTATTATTGCGCCTTTAAACGCTTCTCTAAGAAATGGTGGAACACCTATTAGGTTTAATAGGTTGTTCATAACGACTATGATTAAAAAACCTAGCACTGTTCCTGCGATAGATCCTTTACCACCAGACATGCTTGTTCCGCCTACTATAACTGCTGCGATTGCGTCAAGCTCATATCCACTACCTGCACTAGCATAGTCCATTGATCCTATTCTTGACACAGAAATAACGGCAGATACTGCGCATAAAAGTCCTATTAAAGAGTAAATTTTAAGTTTTACAGATTTAATATTTATACCTGAAAGTATAGCGGCTTTCTCGTTTGAGCCAATTGCATACACATGTCTGCCAAAGACTGTTTTCTTTGATACAATATGTAAAATAAAGGCTGCAACTCCAAAGTATATTATAGGCAAAATAGTTTCGCCTGCAATTTTAAAGTTTGCAATTTGTAAAAATGCTGTATCCACCTTAGGAGAAGGGCCTTGCATAAAGTACTGAGTGACGCTCCTAAATATGTTTAGAGTACCTAGTGTCGCTATAAATGGTGGAAGTTTACCCCAAGTGATAAATGCGCCGTTTAAAAGGCCAAGAGCCGAGCCCACAAGAAGAGAGGCGACTATTGCCATTGCAAAAACAAGGGGATAGGGAAGACCTAAATTCATAAATATACCGCCTGTGTCTACCATTAGCATGGTTACAGCACCGACTGATACAAATGTTGAGCCTACGGCAAGGTCAATACCGCCAGATATAATGACAAAGGTCATGCCAAGGGCAATAATACCGACAGAAACATTGTTTCTAACAAGGTTTAGCCAGTTTTTATACCAAAGCGAAAACCATTCGCCAAAACTTTCAAAATTAAAGCCTAAGGCTATAGTTTGAGCAATAATAAGCAAAACTAAAACCATGCCTATGCTAAATAAAGGATTTTTTTTCCAAGTTGTAATAAACCAATTTTGATTTTTAATTTGTTCCATATTCGCCTCCAAAAATTTTGCTACCGGTTGCATAGCTCATAATAGTTTGCTCACTCATTTCATCACTTGTAAGCTCGCCGTTGAATTTTCCGTGAAACATAATAAAGCTTCTGTCACAGATTTTGATAATCTCAGATGCCTCACTTGAAAGGATAATTATTCCAACTCCACTTTCAGAGAGCTTTAAGATTATATCATAAATTTCTTCTTTTGCGCCAACATCAACACCTTGTGTGGGATTATCAAAGATAATTACATTAGGATTTGAGTCTAGCCATTTTGCAAGTACAACCTTTTGTTGATTTCCACCAGAAAGGCTAGTGATTAAATCGTCAATACTTCCCATTTTAATAGATAGATCCTGTGAATAGCTATTAAAAGTTTCGCTTTGTAGGTTGGTGTTAATTAAAAGATTTTTAGCATACTTTTTGAGCGTTACCATGGTTCCGTTTTCTAGTATGCTCATATCTTTTATAATAGCGTTTTCTTTACGGTTTCGGGGAACATATCCTATGCCACTTTTCAATGCGGTAGGAGGATTTTTCATTTTGACGACTTGATTTGAGACAAGAATATCACCTGTGTAATTTGGGTTGCACCCAAATACTGTTTGGAAAAGTTCGCTTCTACCGTCTCCTAAAAGACCTGTGAAACCTAAAATTTCACCTTTTTTCAAAGAAAAATTGATGTTTTCAAACTTGTTCTCACAAGATAAGTTTACACATTTTAAAATTTCATCACCCAGTTTTATGTTCCGTGAGAGCTTTTCGTTTCGCACTTCATGTCCGACCATGAATGTAGCAAGCTCATGTGGGTTTGTACTTTCTACGTCTCCGCTTGCTACCATAGTACCGTCACGAAGAACAGTGTAGTTTGTGCAAACTTCCATTACTTCTCTAAGTTTATGAGAAATAAATATAATAGACACGCCACGTTCTCTAAGGTTTCTCATCATAGTAAATACGCGCTGGATTTCTGGCTCAGTAAGAGAAGTCGTGGGCTCGTCCATGATGATTATAGAGGCGTTCATAATCAGCGCTCTTGAAATCTCGACAATCTGCTTATACGAGGCGTCGAGCTCACCCACCAAGGTCTTTGGATCTAAATCAATGTCTAGTGTTTTGAAAATTTCTGCAGTGTTTTCTATCATAGTTTTTGCATCTAGAAACTTCCCTTTTTTTATTTCTCTTCCAATATACATGTTTTCGTAAATCGCAAGGTCGTTAATTAAGTTAAGTTCCTGATGAATAAAAGCTATGCCTTTATTTAGTGAATCTATAGGCTTTGTAAAGTGCATTTTTTCATCGTCTAATAAAATATCACCGCTGTCTAAATTTATTACACCGCCTAAAATGTTCATAAGCGTAGATTTGCCGGCACCGTTCTCGCCTAAAAGAGCGCAGATATCGCCTTCTTTAAGAGAAAAATCTACTGATTTTAATACATTATTGGCGCCAAAGGACTTTGTAATCCCTTGCATTTTAAGCTCCATATAACTCCTCCTTTTAAAAAAATGAGCTATGACGAATATCGCCATAGCCCAAATACTCTGTTTATATTATATTAGTATGGTGAGTTTTCGTCAAGGAAATCTTGATAATTATCTCTGTCAACTATAGTTGTTGGGATAATTTTAACTTCTTCAACTTCTTCGCCATTTAATATAGAAACTGCCATATCAACAGCATCTTTAACCATTGCTGGGCTGTATAGAGCTGATTGAATCCAAATTTCTTCGTTTTCAGGCATCATGTTGAAATACTCTTGCATTCCGCCGCCGCCTGTTACAACTTTAATGTCAGTTCTGCCAGCTTCGCTGATAGCTTGTAAAACACCAACTGATGTTTCGTCATCCATTGAGTAAACAGCGTCGATTTCTGGGTTAGCAGTTAGAATGTCAGCAAAGTCTGCTAGACCATCTTCACGAGTAAATGCAGAAGCATAAGTGATGATGTTCATGTCAGGAGCGATGTCAGCCATTGTCTCTACGAAACCTTTTTCACGAAGCTCAGAAACTGAACCTGCTGATGGTACGTTTAGTACAACAACTGTGCCTTCTGTGCCGATTTTCTCTACGATGTAGTTAGCGCCTTGGATACCCATGTCTTCGTTGTCGCCAGAAACTCTGTAAACGCCTTCAGCATCGATAGCTATGTCAAAGTTAACAACAGTGATACCTTCGTCAATAGCTTGTTGGATTGGCACTTCCATACCTTCCCATTGTGGGAAAGCAACGATAGCGTTTGCACCCCATGTTTTAAGGTCGTCTAGTTGTGCAGTCATTTCTTCAGCATTGCTACTTGTAGCAACTTGATAGTCAAGACCTAGCTCTTGGCATCTAGCCTCAGCGTGGTATGCAACAGCTGCAACCCAACCGTGAGTTACCGCAGGAGCAAGGATTCCGATTTTCATGTCTGTAGCTTCTTCTGACTCAGATTCTGATTCAGATTCTGAAGTTGACTCTGATTCTGATGTTGATGCCTCTGATGTTGAGCTTCCGCTGTCTGTGCTACCGCAAGATGCAAAGCTGAAAACAACCATCATAGCAGCAAGCATGATTGATAAAATTCTTTTCATAGTAAATTCTCCTTCTGTCACTCTTAAGTTATGTAAGTGACTCTTTCGGGGGTATTATAGCAAGCATTTTAGAAAAAAGCAAGTGAATTTGTAAAATTTTTTTAAAAGTATTTAACAAAAATTTAATCATTACTTTATATAAATTGTTTTGTAATACTTTTTTAACTACTTAAACCTCAAAGTTTACAGCAGTGTCACCTTCTATATGTTCGCCGAATTTATAGTCATTTCCAGGCAGTGCAGCATTTAGTATGATTCCTATAACGGATGCAACAGCAAGACCTGAAAGGCTGATTGTGATAGTTCCGATATCAAAGATAATTGCGCCGGCTGTGCTAAAGCGAATTCCGATAGCAAGGACTAGTATAATAGCAGCTATAATAATATTACGGCTTTTTGTGAAGTCAACTTGATTTTCAACTATATTTCTAACACCAACCGATGCTATCATACCATACAGAATAAGGCTTACACCGCCTATAGTAGCAGTTGGAAGAGAAACGATAAGTGCTGCAAATTTTGGTGAGAAAGCAAGTACTGCGCTAAATATGGCTGCAAGTCTTATAACTTTTGGGTCATAAACTTTTGAAAGTGCTAAAACGCCTGTATTTTCACCGTAAGTTGTGTTTGCAGGAGCACCGAAAAGTGCAGCTAGAGTAGTTGCAACACCGTCACCAAGCATTGTTCTGTGTAGGCCTGGGTCTTCAAGATAATTTTTTCCTGTAGTTGAGCTAATCGCACAGACATCACCGATATGCTCCATCATAGTTGCAATAGTGATAGGTAAAATTGTGATTATTGCAGAAATCAGAAGCGAAGCATCAAAGTTGTCTCCAAAGATTGAGAAAGAAGTTTGTTCAAATGTAAATGGTAGACCAATCCACGCGGCATTGTTCCAGTTTTGGGCTAAAACATCTCTTGTGGCTGGGTCGAAAATCATCGATACAACATAGCTTGCCACAACACCTAACAAAATAGGTATAATCTTAAGCATTCCTTTACCCCAAATATTAAATCCGATTACAACTATAAGTGCCACAAGTGCAACTGGCCAGTTAACAGAAGCACTGTTAATTGCTGTAGGTGATAGGGTAAGGCCTATTGCTATAATGATAGGACCTGTAACAATTGGTGGGAAGTAACGCATTACTTTTTGTGCACCAAAGGTTTTTACAAGTGCAGACATTAAAAAATACATAAGTCCTGCAACGGCAACACCGAAGCTTGAATATGTAAGTGGAATTTCTTGTCCTGCAGAAGTCACTAGACCGTAAGCTCCAAGGAAAGCAAACGAACTTCCTAAAAATGCAGGAACTTTCATTTTTGTTATGAAATGGAATAGTAGAGTACCAATACCTGCAAAAAGCAGTGTAGCACTTACAGATAGTCCTGTAATAGCAGGAACAAGTACAGTTGCACCAAACATTGCAAACATATGTTGTATGCCCAGTACGAACATTTTTGGACGTCCAAGTTTACGCGCATCGTAAATTACGTCGTGGTTTTCTTTTTGTTTTTTACTCATAAATATAACCATGCAATGCAAAAAAAAGCAAAGCACAGCCGTAAAACCCACCTTTCAAAATATAAATTTTATACATTTTAACACATTGTTCACAAAAAATCAACATTTTTTTAAAATTGAAAATCTCAGCCAGTTTGGCTGAGATTTTCTAAATTTAAAGTGTTTCACTATTTTTAATTGTATTAAACGATGCTGTAAGTGAGTTTAGTATGCTTGCTTGTGAGGCTAGTTCTTCACTAGCGGCAGTGCTCTCTTCACTTGTTGCGGAGTTTGTATGGACAACACTCGAAATAGTTTCAAGTTCGTCTGATACAATCGCGATGGATTCAAGTTGAGTATCGGTAAGTTCAAGTATACTTTGAACACTGTTGTTAACTTCGTCCGCAATTCCAACAACACCTATAATTTCAGAGGCGACTACTTGAGACAAGGATACGCCTCTATTGATAGAACTAATAGAAGTGTCTATAAGCGAAGTAGTGCTTTGTGCGGCTTCTGCCGATTTTGCGGCAAGGCTTCTGACTTCGTCGGCTACAACAGCAAAGCCTTTTCCAGCTTCGCCAGCCCTTGCTGCTTCAACGGCTGCGTTTAGGGCTAGTATATTTGTTTGGAAAGCTATGTCCTCTATGGTTTTACTAATTTTGCTAATCTCTTTTGAGTTTGACTCGATTTCGTTCATAGAGATAATAAGTTGTTTCATTTTATCATTGCTTGCATTGATATTTTGTTTTGTGTCAAGCGCGACGCTTGCTGCATTTTTAGAGTGATGATTAATGTCGTTTACTTGTGAGGAGAAAGTGGCTATAATATCTGCAAGTTCTTGTACGCTCTCGGCTTGGTTAATTGTGCCCGTTGTCAGTACTTGTGCACCTGCTGATACTTGCTCAGAGCCTATCATAACTTGGTTTGATGCCGTTGTAACTTGATTTATAGTGTAGCTCATTTTGATTAAGAATTCATTAATTTTGTGCAAAATTATCTCAAAATCTCCAACATATACTTCGGAGTCGGGGTCATTACAATCAAAATTACCTTCGGCAAGGCTTGTGAAACCTTGGGTTAAATCGGCTGTAATACGACCCACAATATCTACAGTAGTTGATATGTTGTTCGCAAGTTCGCCAAATTCATCTTTTGATTTATAGTCAATACTTGCCTCTTTTAGATTACCTTGAGATATGGCTGCTAGCGATTTTTGTAATTTTTTTATAGGCGTTTCAAAAGACCTAACTAAAATAATTCCTAAGACAATGGTTAGAATAACTGCTGATGCGGATAAAATAATGAGTACTAATGTTATCATGCTTTCATAACGAATAACCTCGTTGTAAGCTTCTTCGGCATAAACATCAACATAGTCAATCAAAGACTGCATATGTACAATTGTAGTGGAAAAAGAAGAGAAGTATTCACCAAAAAATGTGTCAGACGCCATTTTTGTGTCGCCGCTTTGAGCGTATTGTACAATGAGATCTCTTGACTGTGAATTTAATAGTATCTCGTTATTTATATTGGCAACTATGTCTAAAAATTCTTGCGATGAATTTTCTCTGGTGCTAAGGGATGCAAAGTACGCTGTGCTACTATCGTATAGTGCAGTGGCACTGTCGTGTGCATTCAATATCTCTTCACCCGTACCTGTGGTGATAATATTTGCTAAAACTTTTCCGACTTCATCAAACTCCATGCGTGCAGTCAATATGTTTCGTGATAAAACATATGCATCATCATGAAAATCTTCGAATTGAGAGTCGAGGCGCTGTATACTAAATACAGAGGTGATACCAACCGAAATTAGTACCAAAAGTGATAAACCTAAACATAAAGTGAACTTATAACTGATTTTTAAATTTTTCATACCTAATCAAATCCTTTCAGATATGGTAAAAATAGGAGATTATAATGATATAAATCTCTCTTCTTATTCATTATATTACAAAAGTCAACAATATAAAAGAGTTTTTTTAAAAAAATTTAAATAAATTAATTAGAAAATTTTAAGCAAGTTTTAGCTTTCTGGATTGAAAAAATCAAATATTGTTTTATTCATTTAAGTATAGTATAATAAATCAATAAATTAAATTATCGGAGGAAGTATAATGCCTGTGAATTATTACAATAAGAGCGCTGAAGAGCTACTTATAGAAAAGAAATCGACGACTTCGGGTCTTAGCAAAGGTGAAGTCGAAAAAAGGCTTGAGGAGTTTGGACAAAACAAGCTGTCTGAGGGGGCAAAGAAAAGTGTCATTATGGTATTTTTAGAGCAATTTAAAGATTTGCTTGTAATTATACTTGTGGCGGCGGCAGTGGTATCGATGCTGTCGGGTCATGTAGAGAGCACCATAGTTATTTTTGCAGTTTTACTTTTAAACGCAGTACTTGGCACGGTTCAGTACTTGAATGCCGAAAAGTCACTTGCTAGCTTAAAGGCGATGTCGGCACCCGCAGCTAAGGTGATACGCGACGGTGTGAAACTTGAAATATCGTCGCTTGACATTGTGCCGGGTGACATAGTGGAGCTTGAAGCTGGCGACATGGTGGTAGCCGACGGTAGAATTATAGAAAATTTTTCGTTAAAAGTAAACGAGAGCTCTCTTACAGGAGAGTCAGAGGGTGTCGATAAGACATCAGAAATAATTGAGGGCGACGAGGTAGCGCTGGGCGACAGAAAGAATATGGTTTTCTCGGGTTCGCTTGTAACTTATGGTAGAGCTACAATGCTTGTATGTGAGACGGGTATGAATACCCAACTTGGTAAAATAGCAGCACTCATGAACCAAACTGGACAACGAAAAACACCTTTACAACAAAGTCTTGATAGCTTTAGTGCGAAACTTGCGATACTCGTAATTGCTATTTGTGCGCTTGTGTTTTTATTATCGGTATTTAGGACAGGAATGACACCGCTTGACTCAATGATGTTTGCGGTTGCACTTGCCGTTGCGGCCATTCCAGAGGCACTTTCTTCTATTGTTACAATAGTTCTTGCCGTAGGTACGCAGAGAATGGCAAAGCAAAATGCAATTATGAAAGAGTTAAAAGCAGTTGAAAGCCTAGGCGCTGTGTCAATAATATGTTCTGATAAAACAGGAACTCTTACTCAAAACAAAATGAAAGTAAAAAAAATCTATGCGGCTGGCAAAATTGTTGCTCCAAGTGAACTTGACTTAGCAGATGAAGCGCAATTATTGCTTTTGAAAATGGGACTTTTAGTAAGTGATGCCACAACTGATGAAAAAAACAATACATCAATAGGCGACCCGACAGAAATAGCGCTTGTAGAGCTTGGCGACGAGCTTTCGATAGATGAAACACAGTATAGGGTACAACATCCCAGACTTTCTGAACTTGCATTTGACTCGGACAGAAAACTTATGAGCACCGTGCACGATGTAGAGGGTGTGGCGACTTTATTCACAAAAGGTGCCATAGATGTACTGCTTGACCGTGCTGTCAAAATAATGACTAAAGACGGCACAGTGCCAATGACAAAAGAGCTTAAAGAAGAGATTGAAAAAGTAAATGAAGATTTATCGTCAAACGGATTAAGGGTGCTAGCTTTTGCTAAAAAAGAGCTCGGCACACAAACTGAAATTTCACTTGATGATGAAAGTGAATATACACTTGTAGGACTTGTAGCCATGATAGACCCACCAAGAGAGGAGTCGATTAAGGCGGTAGCAGACGCGAAAATTGGTGGAATTAGAACAATAATGATTACTGGTGATCACAAGATTACGGCGTCTGCAATAGCAAAAGAGATAGGTATTTTCTTAGAAGGTGACATGGCGGTCGATGGAAACGAACTTGAAAAGATGAGCGAGGACGAGCTTGATAAAATTCTTTCACATGTTTCGGTATATGCAAGGGTTTCACCTGAACACAAGATTAGAATAGTAAAAGCCTGGCAAAGGCGAGGCAACATAGTTTCTATGACAGGAGATGGTGTAAACGACGCGCCTGCGCTAAAAGCTGCCGATATAGGCGTAGCCATGGGAATTACTGGTACAGAAGTAAGTAAAGATGCGGCGGCTATGATTTTGGCAGACGACAATTTTGCTACTATAGTAGGTGCTGTTATAAACGGACGAAATGTATATGAGAATATCAAAAATGCAATAAGATTTTTACTTTCAGGCAACACAGCTGGTATAATCTGCGTGCTATATGCATCAATAATGGCGCTACCTGTGCCGTTTATGCCCGTGCATTTGCTGTTTATCAATTTGCTAACAGATTCACTTCCAGCAATCGCCATAGGTGTTGAACCCGTGAGAAAAGGCATACTAAATCAAAAACCACGTGACCCAAAAGAACCTATACTAAACAAAGATTTAATTTCTAGTGTGGGAGTACAGGGCGCGATTATAGCAATCGTTACAATGATAGCTTTTTATATGGGACTACAGGTAGACGCAGCAATGGCATCGACTATGGCATTTGCTACTTTAACGCTTGCAAGACTGTTCCATGGTTTTAACTGTAGGGGGAAAGAGTCTATATTTAAACTAGGCCTTATGACAAATTCATACTCACTACTTGCGTTTTTAGGCGGAGTGTTACTTTTAGCCGTGGTACTTTTTGTTCCAGCACTTGGCGGATTATTTATGGTATCGTCAATAAGCATGATGCAGGCACTACAAATAGTAGGACTTGCAGTGATACCAACAGTGTTAATTCAGATTTACAAAATGATAAGATATTGAAAGACTTATGCGGTTAAAAAAAAAGGAGGAGTTACGGCTTCTCCTTTTTTATACAATGGAATAAAGCAAATGTATTTTACATATCCTATAAATAAATGAAATGTAAAAATTATGAAAAAATTCTGTAAATTATATTTAATAATAACAAATTTATTGATTTTTTATTGTATATATGCTAATATAAACATAATAAATCATGTTCGAATGTAGCAGTTTAGAATGTTTTGTCTAAGTTTGTAAGAAAGGATTGATTTTTATGACTTATGAAGAAATTTTTGACCTTGTAAAAGATGCTGTAAAAGATGCAGATGTAAGTGGGGTTCACGAGCATTTGGCGTATCAGTTTACTATCACAGGCGAGGGAGAGGGCAAATTTTATGCCGAGGTAGCAGATGGAGTGCTTAAAGTCGAGCCGTACGACTATATCGATTGCGATGCCGAGTTTATTGCAAGCGGAAAAACCCTCATTAAAATATTAAAAGGTGAAAAAGATCCCGTAATGGCGTTTACTTTAGGAAAGCTTAAAGTGCACGGCAGTCTTGAAAAAGCGCTAAAACTAAAGGATTTTGTGTCAGAAAACAAGTAAATATGTGTTATTTAGGGGTGGTTGACAGTGTTTTGGTCGAACACCCTAAATAAATTTTAGGAGGAAAAGGTTTATGTCAATTTTAAAATTAGCTTTAGGGCTTGGTGCTTTAGCTGGAGTTACAATTGCATCTCATGTTGCAATTACAAAATACTTTTTTGACAGGACTATGATAAGGCAAAATGCAAGAACAGAAAGAACCATGAAAATGTCGGGTGTGGATTGGACACAATATTATCCGCTTATAAACGAAAACAAAGAGTGGATGGAAACTTTAAAGAGAGATGAAATCACAATTAATTCACGCGATAATTTAAAGCTTAGAGGCTATTACTTTGAAAACGAAGAGCGAAAAGACGAAAAAGAACAAAAGACCGTAATTTTATTTCACGGATACACAAGCCAAGGGCTTTTAGAGCATCCAACCATTGCGAGATTTTACTATGGCTTGGGTTATAATATTTTAATAATTGACCAGCGTTCTCACGGAGACAGCGAGGGTAAATATATAGGTTTTGGCTATCTTGAAAGATACGATGGCCTTAACTGGATTGAGTACCTAAATAATAGGTTTAGCGATAATAAGCATGAAATACTGCTACATGGTGGATCTATGGGTGGTGCTACGGTTTGTATGATGAGTGGACTTGATTTGCCAGAAAATGTAGTGGCAATAGTCTCTGACTGCGCCTTTACGAGTGGTTGGGAGGTTTTTGAGTCTGTGCTTAAAAATATGTACCACATACCTGCTTATCCTATTTTATCACTTGCCGAAAAAATGGGCAGGGAAAAGGCAGGTTTTAGTATAAAAACCTGTAACTCTATAAACGAAGTAAAAAAGGCAAAAGTTCCAATGCTGTTTATACATGGTGAGACAGACAGCTTTGTACCTTGCGACATGGTGTATAAGTTATATGATAGCTGTGCATCTGAGAAAGATATATTAGTTATAAAAGGAGCAGGACATGCAAATAGCATATATAAAGATCCTGAGCTTTATTATAAAAAAATTGAAGAGTTTTTAAAAGGAAAAGGAGTTAAGTAATTTATGAAAACAAGACTAGGAAACAAAGTTTACCCCTTGACTGCGGCGCAGATGCTGCATTTTTTCGCACTTAAGTACTGCCCCAGAAAAGAACTGCTAAACATCGGTACAAGCCTTACAATTGAGATTGATATCGATAAAGACCTACTAAGAGAGGCTATAAGAGAGGCCTACGACAGACAAGAGGCTATGAGAATACGCCTTGTAGAAGACAAAGACGGCACTGTGTATCAGTATATAGCAAAAACTGATGACAGAGAAATTCCGTATTTTGATTTCACTGGCTGGAGCGCTGAAGACGCAAAGGCTGAGATGGAAAACTGGACCAAGACACCATTTGAAAGATATGACACACCGCTTAATAAAATTGTCATAGTAAAAACACCAGACGGTTTTGAGGGACTGTACTTTTGTGCCGACCACATAACAATGGACGCACAGTCTCTTATCTTGTTTTTAAGAGATGTAATAGAAATTTACTGCTTTAAAAAATACACAGACCATCCAGAGCTTGCATATCCAAAGCCAATGGCATCTTATGTTGAGCAACTAAAGAAAGATTTAGAGTATGAAGCTGGAAGCAAACAAAGTATAAAAGACAGAGAGTTTTTCCAAAAATACATCACAGAGAAAGAACCATTTTTCACACATATCGACGGCAGGGCACTGCTTGAGAATGAAAGAAAAATTAAAAACAACCCAAATTTAAGGGCTGCTACTTATGTATCACAAGACATCAATGCAAATATAGCAAACTTTAACCTTGAAGCAGATGCATCGGAAGAGCTTATGAAATTTTGCGCAGACAATGGAATTTCAATGGTTTGCCTACTTTTAATGGGACTTCGTACATATTTTCAAAAAGAAAATGACACAGACGACGTTTCGATAGTTTCAACTGTTGCAAGAAGAGCTACTTTAAAAGAAAAACGCTCAGGCGGCACACGTATACACTGCTTCCCGTTTAGAACAATAGTTTCAAAAGAGGACACTTTCCTTGAAGGTATACACAAAATACGTGACGGTCAAAATCAACTTTTCAGACACGCAAACTTTAGCTCAGTAGAGTATTTTTACACACGTTCAAACTTCTTTAAACTTGACCCAGGACAAACATATGACCCAATGAGCCTTACTTATCAGCCAATGACAGCCAAAGGCAATGGCCTCGGAAAACTAGGTGCAATACACTATAAATCTGCAAGATATACAAATGGTGTAGCGGCACAGGCTTTATATCTAACCGTTTCTCACAGGGGAGAGGACAACGGATTAGAATTTGGATTTGAGCATCAAACAGGCGTTGTGACCTATGAAAAACTTGAATATATGTACTATTATGTGTGCAAAATTTTATTCGAGGGCATAAGAAATCCAGACAAAACAGTAGGCGATATTATAGCAAGCGTTTAATCAGGAATAAAATATAGAAAGAGGAAATATAATGTTTGAAAAAATTAAAGAAATAATCGTAAATTACGTAGACGTAGAAGAAAGTGCAATAACTTTAGACTCAAGATTTATTGAAGACCTAGGTTTTAACTCATATGATTTTATGAGCATGGTAGGCGAGATAGAAGAAACTTTCGATGTTGAAGTCGAAGAGAGAAAAGTTGTAAATATAAAAACTGTAGGCGATGCAGTTAAATATATTGAAGAAATAGCAGAGTAAATTAATCAGGAAAAAATAAATATCAAAGGGGGCAAATACAAGTGACACCACAAAATATGAAAGAAATAATAGATCTTGCGGCAAAATCTTATGGTGACAGCACAGCGTTTTGCTATAAAGATAAAAAAGACTTAGTAGACAAATCTTACAATCAGTTAAAAGCTGATAGTGAAAGTTTTAGTAATGTGTTAAAATCACTGGACATGCTAGGCGAGCATGTGGCGGTTATAGGAACTACAAGCTATGAGTGGGTTATAACTTATTTTGGTACAGTAAACTCAGGCTCTGTAATAGTGCCAGTAGACGTGCAACTTCCAGCAGAAGATTTGTGCGAGCTTTTTGACAGGGCGGATGTATCGGTTTTAGTTTTTGATGAAATAAGACAAGACGTAGCTAAAATGGTAAAAGAAAAATGCCCTAAGATAAAACATATAATTTCTATGTTTTTAAAAGAAGACGATGAAAATGGGTTTTTATCGTTACCAAAACTGTTAGAGAAAAATAAAGGTGAATTTAGCGCAGAGCTTGACAATGATAAAATGTGTTGTATACTTTACACCTCTGGCACAACGGGCAAAAGTAAGGGCGTTATGCTATCACATAAAAACTTAAGCGATAATGCTACTTGTTTTGATATGAAAATTCCAGCGGGTACGGTTTCTATGACCGTTTTGCCTATTCATCATGTATATTGCTTTACAATGGACATATTAAAAGGTATTTATATAGGCATGAAAATATGCATCAATGACTCAATTATGCGTGTTTCGAAAAATATGAAATTGTTTAAGCCTGAAATAATACTATTAGTTCCACTAGTAATAGAGTCAGTTCACCAAAAACTTGTTGCAAGCGGTGGCATACTGCCCAAAAAACTTGTTGCGAAGGCGGCTTTTGGTGGAAACCTAAAAACTATAATCAGCGGTGGAGCATACCTAAATCCTGAAATGATAGAGGCGTTTAGGGCATATGGTGTGACAATTTTGCAAGGTTATGGTATGACAGAGTGCTCGCCTGTTATTAGTACAAACCTATTTTGGCAAAGCAAGGATACATCGGTTGGAAAGCTTATACCAAACTGTGAAGCGAAAATAGTAGACGAGGAAATTTGGGTAAAAGGCTCAAGTGTTATGCTAGGCTATTATAACATGCCAAAAGAGACAGCTGAAACCCTAGAGGACGGCTGGCTCAAGACTGGCGACTTAGGCTATATAGACGAAGATAACTTTGTGTACATAACAGGAAGAAAGAAAAATCTTATTATACTTGCAAATGGCGAAAATGTTTCTCCAGAAGAAATAGAGAATGTAATAGCGCCATCACCACTTATAAAAGAGATTATTGTAAAAGAAAAAGAAACACAAATACATGCAGAAATCTTCCCCGATTTAGAATATGTCGCAAAGAAAAAAGTCAAAAATTTAGACGAGGCATTACAAAGGGCGATAGACATCTATAACGAAAAAGTACCAATGTATAAAAGAGTTGTAAGTTTTTCGACAAGAGATGAAGAGTTTGAAAAAACTCCGTCAAAGAAAATTAAACGTAAATAATTTTATTTATAACAAAAAAGGGAACAGCCAACTTGGACTGTTCCCTTCATCATATCAAAATTACTTGAAAAAATGCGAAGCATTTCACCACAATTATTAACTATAAATTACTTCTTTAGGCTCTGACTGCGTTTTTTTACGGTCAACTGGAAATTTTCTACTGTTCTTGTATACTCTTCATCCATATAGCTTGAAGTTATCATAAAGTCGGCAGAAGAGCGATTTGTTGCGATTGGAATATCGTATACAAGTGCAATTCTAAGAAGGGCTTTTACATCTGGGTCGTGGGGTTGGGCACATAGCGGGTCAGAGAAAAATACGATAAAGTCTATATTCCCCTCAACGATTTTTGCACCTATCTGTTGGTCACCACCTAAAGGGCCACTGTTGTATGCACGTACAGGAAGTGAGGTTCGCTCGGCTATCATGGTAGCGGTTGTTCCTGTGCCACATAAAAAATGCCTTGAAAGTATCTCTTTGTTTTTCTCGCACCATTCAAGCATTTCTTCTTTTTTGCCGTCATGGGCAATGAGCGCGATGTTTTTTTGTTTTGCAAAGGTTAGGCTAATGTATTCAGTATTCATGTTTTTAAATCCCCTCATCAATAATATAGTCTTTTAATAAAACTAAAATTTCATCATTGTATTCATACACACGCAAAGTGATAGGGTTTGATAAACCTAAGCTATAAATGCCCATAAGCGAGCGTGCGTCAAGTATAAAGTTTTCTTGGATAAGTTCAAAATCGCCAGTTAGTGGCGAAATAATCTTAACAAATTTAGGAATTGCTGTTTGATTTTCAAATTTTACGATTAAATCTTTCACGGCAAAGCCTCCTTGAATTTCAATTTGTACAAATTATAACAGTTTAATCGGTGTAAGTAAAGTAAATTTTGGTTAAATCATATTTAAGCTTGAAAAACAGTGGTAGATTTTGGTATACTTAAAGTTAAGAGGTGATACTTATGAATGACAGAAGAAACATGATAATGGAAACTCTAAAAAATTGTGAAATGCCTATAAGCGCAACAAAGCTTGGCGAAAAATTATCAGTCAGCCGTCAAATTATAGTGGGTGATATAGCGCTGTTGCGCGCAAAAGGCGAAAATATCACGGCAACACCACGTGGTTATATTTTAAGTGAAAGCAAAGAAAAGCTCTATGTTATAGCGTGTGAACATAGCTTAGAAGATTTAAAAGAAGAAATTTATACCATAATCGACTGTGGCTGTGGGCTGAAAAATGTAATGGTAGAACATGCCTTGTATGGGCAAATTACGGGACAGCTTTATATTTTTAGTCGTAATGATGCAGATGAATTTTTAGAAAAGCTTAAAAACAGCGATGATTTACCACTGTCTCAACTCACAAATGAGCAGCATTTTCACACTGTTTCTTGTCCTAGTAAAAAGCACTTAGAAGAACTTAAAGCAGCACTTGAAAGCAAAGGGTTTCTGCGAAAAGATTAGAACTTAATGTAAAACTATTCCCAAATGACGTTTATTATGTTATAATAGACGGTAATTGTTTAATATTAAGGAGAAATGAATATGACAGAATTTTTATTAGAACTTTTGGGGCATGATTTTCCAAGGGAGCTTGCAGTTTTTATATTATCTATGGCACCGCTTGTAGAGCTTCGTGGTGGCATAATCGCCGCAAGTGCTTTGGGTGTTGATATGTGGGTTGCCTTGGGACTATGTATTTTAGGTACTTTAACACCAATTCCTTTCATATTATTGTTTTTAAGAAAGATTTTTGACTGGATGAAAAATACTAAGCTTTTTAAACTTGTTGACAAGCTAGAGAGAAAAGCAGAAGAAAAAATACTTAGAATTGAAAAATACAAAGTTTTAGGACTTTTAATATTTGTAGCGATTCCGCTTCCAGGCACTGGTGCATGGACAGGTGCATTGGCAGCTGTTGTGATGAAAATGAAATTTAAAACTGCAATGTTTTCTATAATTATTGGTTCCATCATTGCAGGTATAATTATGACAATTTTTTCTTATGGAGTTTTAGGTTTTATATTTTAAAGAGGTAGTTTTATGTATGATTTAGCTATAATTGGCGCAGGCGCTGCGGGTCTTATGGCGGCGAGTGTTGCCAGCGAAAACGGTGTGACCTCAGTTCTCTTAGAGGGAAATAGTAAAATAGGAAAGAAACTACTTGCCACTGGAAATGGCAGGTGTAATTTGTCGAACCTTAATATTAATTCGCAAAATTATTTTGGTGACGATATAGCAGATTTTTTAGAGAAATTTCCGTATGAAAAGATAAAAGAGCAGTTTAATAAACTAGGGCTTATAACAAAATCTGATAGCGAGGGCAGGGTTTACCCACTAAATTTGCAGGCGGTAGCAGTGCTAAATGCTCTGCGTTTTTCCTGTGAGAATAGGGGTGTAGAGCTTTTGACAGATTTTAATTGTTTTAGTTCAATTAAAGTTAAAGATGGATTTTTAATAAAAGCAAGTGACGGCAGAGAAATTAAGGCGAAAAAACTGATAATTTCAAGCGGTGGCATGGCATCTCCCAAGCACTCAAGCTCAAAAGACGGCTATGAGATTGCAAAAAGTTTTGGCCATAGCATATCGCCGTTGTACCCTGTTTTAACAAAGCTTTTAAGCTCTGATAAGATACTCAAAAGTATAGAGGGTACAAGGTGCAAGGCAGAAATTTCACTTTGTCTAGACGGCGAAATCGTAAAGAAAAACAAAGGAGAAATTTTGTTTTCTAAAAAAGCAGTATCTGGTATTTGTGTGTTTGATTTATCGGTTTTTGTTGGTGCCTATCTTCAAAAGAGCAGTAATAAAGATATAAAATTAAACATAGATTTTTGCCCCGATTTTACCGCAAAACAAGTATATAATTTTATCAAGGATTTAACATATAGCCAAAAAAATCTCTCAAGTGGTGAAATTTTAAGTGGCGTAGTAAACACAAAAATTGCCTATGAAATAGTTAAAAGTTGTGGTGTCGATGTGCTTCTTCCGATATGTAAGCTAAGCGATGAAAAGCTGCTAAGGCTTTCAAAAAAAGTGAAAGAATTTAGTCTTAAAGTCGATGGGATAAGTGATTTTGAGAGCGCACAAGTTACGGCAGGCGGCGTGCCTGTATCAGAGATAGACATAAATACATTTGAGTCGAAAAAACAAAAAGGGCTGTATTTTGCAGGTGAAATTTTAAATGTCCATGGACTGTGCGGTGGGTTTAATCTTCATTTTGCATGGAGCAGTGCAATTTGTTCGGCGCAAAGTGCGACAGATAAGAAAATTATATTGTAAGGAAGTGAAATTTTGTTAAGAATAAGCGACATAACCGTTAAAGTGAAACATGAAGAAAGAGATGTACTTAAAAAGCTTTGCAAAAATATAGGCGCGAGTATTGACGAAATTTTAAGTTATGATATTGTAAAAAAATCAATTGATGCAAGAAAAAAGCAGGATATTAAATATATTTATACAGTTGATATAAACGTGAAAAACGAGGATAAGTATTTAAAGCGAAAAAGCGTCTCGCCAGCACAAAAACTCGAGTTTTTCATACCAAAAGTACGCAAACCTGAGTTAAGGCCTATTGTTGTAGGCTTTGGTCCTGCGGGTATTTTCGCCTCGCTTATTTTAGCAAGGGCAGGCATGAGACCGATAGTTTTTGAGCGTGGTGCAGATGTAGAAACAAGAAAAAAAGATGTGCAAAATTTTTGGGAAGACCGAAAGTTAAATACAAACTCAAATGTACAGTTTGGTGAGGGCGGCGCAGGAACGTTTTCTGATGGAAAACTAAATACTGGAATAAAAGATGCAAGGATTAAACTGGTTTTAAAGGAGCTGGTAAGTCACGGCGCGCCAAAAGAGATTTTGTACGATGCAAAACCTCATGTTGGCACAGATAAACTTTCTGACGCGGTAAGAAATATTAGAGAAGAGATAATAAGTCTAGGCGGAGAAGTCAATTTTAACGCTTTAGTCACGGGACTTAACACTTCTGATAATAAAATAAAAAGAATAAAAGTATCAATATCAAACAAAGAAATTATATACGACTGCGAAAATGTGATTTTTGCCATAGGACACAGCGCAAGGGATACATTTAAAATGCTCTCGGGAGAGAAAATCCCTATGGAGCAAAAGGCTTTTTCGGTAGGCGCTAGAATAGAGCACAGGGCAGAGCTTATAAACAAGGCACAGTATGGCAGTTTTCATAGTGATTTGCCCACTGCAGACTATAAACTTTCTGCAAAACTTAAAAACGGTAGGGGAGTTTACAGCTTTTGCATGTGTCCGGGTGGCTATGTAGTAGCCTCGAGTTCAGAGGAAAATATGGTTGTGACAAATGGAATGAGTAACTTTTTGAGAGATGCACAAAACAGTAACAGTGCACTTCTTGTGGGAGTAAATCCCGAAGACTTTAAAAGTGACGATGTACTGGCAGGAATGTATTTTCAACAAGACTTAGAGAGTAAGGGCTATATAATGGCTGGAAGGAATTACAATGCACCGACACAAAGGGTTGAAGACTTTTTAAATGATAGAGAGAGTAAGTCCTTTGGCGATGTAACGCCTAGCTATCAACCCGGAACAAGTTTTTGCGATTTAAACAAACTTTTACCAGCGTTTGTGAGCGAGGCGATGAAAGAGGGGATAAAAATGTTTGGCAGAAAGCTAAACGGATTTGATATGCCCGACGCAGTTTTAACAGGCCCAGAAACTAGAAGCTCGTCACCTGTAAGAATTTTGAGGAATGAGGAACTTGAGTGCCTTAGCATAAAGGGTTTTTACCCGTGTGGTGAGGGTGCTGGATACGCAGGCGGAATAACTTCTGCCGCAGTAGACGGAATTAAATGTGCCCAGATGATATTGAATAAGTATATGCTTTAGTTATGGTATTACTAAGCTGTGATAAAAATCCATTAGTCAAGAGGCTAAAAACTGCAAAATGTTTGTAACAAATTTTACTTTATTAAGAAAAATGGTATTGAAGTTTTAAAATTAACGTGATACAATATTATAAATGAATATAATAATAAATTTGGAGGTATATATATGAGATTAGTAACAAGATCAGACTTTGATGGACTAGCCTGCGCAGCACTTTTAAAAGCAGCTGGCATAATTGACCACTGGACTTTTGCGCATCCTAAAGATTTACAAGACGGACTTGTAGAGATTACAGAGGACGACTGTCTTGCAAATGTTCCTTATGTTGAGGGCTGTGGACTTTGGTTTGACCATCACTCAAGCGAGCACGAGAGAGTAGCGCTTGAGGGAAAATACAAAGGTGAAAGCAGAATTGCACCGTCATGTGCTAGGATTATTTATGAATACTACGGTGGCGCAGAAACTTTCCCGAATCTTGAAAAAATGATGTGGGCGGTCGACAAAGTTGACTCTGCCGACCTTACTATTGACGAGGTTCAAAATCCAGACGGCTGGATTTTAATGGGCTATTTAATGGATCCAAGAACAGGCCTTGGCAGATGGAGAAACTTCACAATTTCAAACTACGCTTTAATGGAAAAACTTATAGACTGCTGTTTGACTATGAGCATAGAAGAAATGATGGAGCTTCCAGATGTAAAAGAGCGTGTAGAAATATACTGGGATCAAAATAAAAAATTTATTGAAATGGTAAAGGCGCATACACGTGTAGAAAAAGATGTTATCATAAGCGATTTGCGTGGACTTGAGACAATATATTCAGGAAACCGTTTCCTAATATACAGCCTATATCCAGAGCAAAATATTTCCGTGTGGATAGTAAGCGGACGCGGTGGCAAGGGCTGTAGCTGTGCTGTAGGTTACTCAGTACTAAATCGCACATCGAATGTTGATGTAGGTAGCCTTATGCTAAAATACGGCGGTGGAGGACACAAGGCCGTAGGTACTTGTCAGTTTGACGATGAAGTCATGGAAGAGAAAATTACGAGTTTATTAGGTGAACTTGTGAATGCATAAGAAAAAAGACGGCCACAAGGTCGTCTTTTTTTATGCTGTCAATAAGTCTCTGTGGCAAAAAATGTTTCCTAAAAGGCTCCTCTTTTTGCACTTTGTGCAAAAATTCACCTTCAAAAAAGCTCTTCTTAGGATAAGATGTCGCTTTTTGCGAAAAGCGACAAAGGCTCTGCCTTTTGAAACCGCAATTTTTCGAGAAAAATTGAGTAAAGCTTTTACTAACAATCAAATTTAAGCTTTATTTTTCTCAATGAAATTCTCGTAATCTTTTAAATTTCTTCTTAAAAGATTTGGTGTGTCTAGTCCGTATGGACAGTGACTAGAACAGTTTTGACAGTCGATGCAGTCTTTTATTTTAAACATTTTTTCTTTGCCCTCGTCAGTCACAAAACCTGTTGTTGGTGCACGACGAAGAAGAAGTGACATTCTTGCAGCAGTTGGTATGTCGATATTTGCAGGACATGGTAGGCAGTATCCGCAGGCACGACAAAATTCGCCACAAAGCTCAAGTCTTTCTTTTGCGACAAAATCGACTCTTTCTTTAGTCATGACAGGCTCGTTTTCTTGATGGGCTAAAAATTCGTCTAACTCGCTCTCTTTTTGCATACCCCAAATAGGAAGTACATTATCAAACTGTGATAGGTAAGCATAAGCAGTTGCAGAGTCGTTTATAAGTCCGCCAGAAAGCGCTTTCATGCAAATAAATCCTATGTTTTTCTCCTTACATAGTTTTACAAGTTCAATTTCTGTTTCATCTGCTAAATAAGAAAATGGGAACTGAAGTGTGTCATAAAGCCCTGATTCCACAGCTTCGATAGCGACTGCTATTCTATGGTTTGTTATAGAGATATGGCGAATTTTACCTTGTTCTTTAGCCTCTAGCATAGCCTCATAAGCGCCTGTGCCATCACCTGGTTTCGGGCAAAAACTTGGATTGTGGAACTGATAAATATCAATATAATCTGTTTTAAGCAGTTTAAGGCTTGTTTCAAGGTCTTTTTTTATGCCTTCTGGTGTTGTAGAGGCAGTTTTTGTTGCTATAATAATTTTCTCTCTGACGTCGCTTAAAGCGTGTCCGATTTTTTCCTCACTGTCGCTATAAGCCCTAGCGGTATCATAAAAATTTATACCGTTATTATAAGCTTTTTGCAAAATAGTTTTTGCTTCATCTAGGGGAACTCTTTGAATAGGCAAAACGCCAAATCCATTAAAGTTTACCTCAATATTTGTTCTTCCAAGTACGACTTTCCTCATAATTCATAACTCCTTTTATAATTTATCCCACTCAATTTTTGTAACTGAGTTGTCGGCTAAAAATTGATTTGCAAGCTTAAAGTGATTGCAACCGAAAAAACCTCCGTGTGCTGAAAGTGGAGACGGATGAACACTTTGTAAAACAAGGTGATTTTTATTAGTAATAAATTTCGCCTTGCTTCTTGCATTTGCACCCCAAAGTAAAAATACTTTTGGGTTTTCGTTTTCGTTTAATTTAATGATTATTTCATCTGTAAGGGTTTCCCAACCCTTGCCCTTGTGAGAATTTGCCATGCCCTCGCGCACGGTAAGCGCAGTGTTTAATAGTAATACTCCCTGCCTTGCCCAGTTTGTAAGTTCACCCGTTCGTGGCATTTTTATATTATATTCACTTTCAATTTCTTTGTAAATATTTTTTAATGATGGTGGAAGTGCCACACCATCTTTTACAGAAAAACTAAGCCCATGTGCCTGGTTTTTACCGTGATATGGGTCTTGTCCTAAAATGACGACCTTTGTGTCACTACAAGAAGTAAGTCTTAAGGCATTAAAAATGTCGTGCATAGGTGGATATATTATTTGACTTCTATATTCAGTTTTTAAAAAAGCCCGAAGCTTTAAGTAGTAGTCCTTTTTAAACTCCTCACTTAAAATCTCGTCCCAGTCATTATCAATCTTTACCATTATAACCTCATAAAATGTGGATTTTCACCTTAATATAATATCAGATTTTAATTGCATCCGTCAACTGTTTATTAATTGAATTGACATAAGTTTGAGGGTGTTATATAATTTATGTAATTGATTTTAGGGGGTAGCTATGAAAAAAGTTATATTTTTAATTGTTATTTTGGCTTTTTTAAGCCTTACAGCCTGCTCGGTTAAGCCAGTTTACTATACTAGAGACGAAGTTTTAAGCTATGCAAATAGGGTATTTGGCTACGATATTGTTCTTTTAGAGGAACTCGCTTATCCTGATGATAGCGAAGAAGAAAACATGATGTTTGAATTTGTTTTTGTAGACGATAATGGTATAGAATTTTCTGTTTTTGACTATACGGGGCATGTGAACTTTGTAAGTGGAGAAACGATTTTTTACGAGAAAAAAATTAGCGATAACTATATAAACACTATGATAGATTATAATAGTGAGGGTATAGAAGATATTTTAAAATCATATGGAATTTTTGATTATTGGTTTGAGGAAGGTTTAATACTTCATTTAAATGACTATAATCAGTTTGAAGCGACCGCAAAGGCAATTGAAGAAATTGACGCACTCTTAAACTTTGACATTGACTATGAAAATTGGAGCTACGGAAGCTTAGCTAGAGACGGCTATGAAGTTACTGTTCAGCTAAAACCAAATGCAGAAGGCTATGAAGTTGTTGACGGAGAGTGGGAAAACGGATATCAATATACAATTGCGCGTGCGCCTATTTCAACAAAAGAAGAAATACAGTATACGGCTGAAGAATATTTTACACTTATTGAAAGAGAACTTGTGTATATAATAAAAGACGATAGGAAAAAAGGAAATGAGACAATTTACTCGCTTCCTGATGAAATACTCGATAAATATCCACCAAAGTCTTTATGGCTCGCACAAATTCCATATGATTCATTCGAGGGCAGTTTGAACTTTAGCTATAATTCAGATGATGAAAAATACTGGATAGATCAGCTTGATCCATGCCAAGACAGCATAGAGGAGTATAATTACTGGCATAAAGAGAGCTTTAAGGACATAGTTGAGTTTTTAGGTGGTGAGTATGAGAGTACCACTGACTGGAAAGCAAAATGGACTGTAAACGGCGATGAGTTTGAGGCAGAATTAATTGTTTACGAAAACAGCTACTACAAAGATTTTATAGTCTATAAAAACGGTGAAAAACTTGAGCTTGACGATCCAAAAGGTGAAAAAAACGGAACAGTCTCAGGCAGGGCTTTTTCGTTAGAAGATTTAGAGAAAATGTTAAGTACAGAAATACTTATTGATAAATATGATGAGACGGCAATTTTCGTTAAATAAAAAAACACTTGCATTTTATTAGTTTTTATTGTATAATAATACATATTAGAGATACACAAGGAGAAAACTTATGCTAAACGCTATTATAGCTAAAACTTCATTTTTCTATACAAGCTGTGCACGATTTATGGGCTACGGCTTTTTTGGCGTGGAAAAATTTAAGGCTATAAAGTGAATGGGTATAAGACTAATATTAGTTAATTTTTGGCACTCATTGATTTTATAAATTAATGGGTGTCTTTTATTTTATTCAAAATTATTTTAAAGGAGAAGAGATTATGGTAATAGTAATGAAACCGGGGACAAAAGAAGAAGAAATTCAAAGCCTTGTTAAAAAGTTTGAGGACAGAGGGCTTAGTGTTGCGATTACAAATGGAATTGGTTGCTCTATTTTAGGGCTTGTAGGCGACACAACATCGCTTGATATCAATAAAATTTCTATCATTCCACACGTTGAAAGAGTAATGCGTGTTCAAGAGCCTTATAAAAAGGCAAATAGAAAATTCCACCCAGAAGACACTATAATTAAAGTAGGAGATGCAAAAATCGGTGGTGGAAACTTCTCTGTTATAGCAGGGCCTTGCTCAGTTGAGTCAAGAGAGCAAATTATTTCTGTTGCCGACAGCGTTAAACAAACAGGAGCAAAACTGTTTAGAGGTGGCGCGTTTAAACCTCGTACTTCTCCATATTCTTTCCAAGGCATGGGAACAGAGGGCTTAGACCTATTATTAGAGGCAAAAAAAGCAAGCGGACTACCGATAGTTACAGAAATTATGAGCCCAAAATACTGCGATATTTTTGAAGAAAAAGTAGATGTTATTCAAATTGGTGCAAGAAATATGCAAAACTTTGATTTGCTTAAAGAAGTGGGTAAAACTTCTAAGACTATTCTTTTAAAAAGGGGTCTTGCAAACAGTTATGAAGAGTGGATAATGTCTGCAGAGTATATTATGGCAGAAGGAAACGAAAATGTAATTTTATGCGAGCGCGGTATTAGAACATTTGAGACTTTTACAAGAAATACACTTGATGTGTCAGCAATTCCTGCAGTAAAGAGTATGAGCCATTTGCCAATAGTAATAGATCCATCTCACTCGGCAGGCATGTACTGGATGGTAGAACCTCTTGCAATGGCGGCAGTAGCGGCAGGAGCCGATGGCCTTATGATAGAGGTGCATAATGATCCAGAAAACGCTAAATGCGACGGACAACAATCTTTAACACCTATTAAATTTGAAATGATGATGCAAAAGGTATCGGCTATTGCTAAAATAATGGACATGAAAATGTAAGGAAGTGTATGTTATGGATATAAGTATAAATCCTAAACTTTTAAGCGGAAAAATAACTGTGCCTGCCTCAAAATCGCAGGCGCATAGGGCGATAATTGCATCAGAGCTTGCAGGTGCAGGAAAAGTGTCAAATCTAGCTTTTTCAAAAGATATAGAGGCTACATTAAATTGTATGAAAGCACTAAAAAATGCAAAAAAAGGCGATATGCCACTGCTTGAGTGTAATGAATCGGGCTCGACATTAAGGTTTTTAATACCAATAGCACTTGCCTTGTGTGGCGGTGCGGTGTTTACGGGTGGAGGTCTTTTAATGCAAAGACCTCAAAAACCTTATTTTGATATTTTTGATGAAAAAAATATATCCTATAAAGCATATGATAATAAGCTAGAGGTAAAGGGCGAGCTTACGTCGGGTAAATATAGTCTTGCTGGAAATGTTTCTTCTCAGTTTATAACAGGGCTTTTATACGCCTTGCCTTTAATAGACGGTGACAGTGTGATTAAAGTTACAAGCACACTAGAGTCTAAGGGCTATGTAGACATGACGATTGATGTGCTCGATAAGTTTGCTGTCACTATAGAAGAAGATGAAGACTTATATAAAATAAAAGGAAATCAAAGTTATAAGGCAATAGACATGATGGTCGAGGGTGATTACTCGCAGTCGGCATTTTGGTTTGTTGCTAAACATTTGGGAAGTGAGTTGTCGGTAAATGGTTTAAATGATAAATCTTTACAGGGTGACAAGTGCATTATTGATTATTGTGAAAAACTCTCAAAAAACGGTGAAGTAGTACTTGATGTCAGTCAGTGCCCCGATTTAGTGCCTGCGCTGGCACTTTTTGCAGCACTTCGAGACGGACAAATAACAAGGCTTACAAATGCGGCAAGGCTAAGGATTAAAGAAAGTGACAGGCTACAAACAGTCACTTGTGAGCTTAATAAGCTTGGAGCAAATATTGAAGAACTTGAGGACGAGCTTGTTATAAATGGAGTGAAAAACTTAAATGGTGGCATAGTAGACGGTCATAATGACCATAGAATTGCCATGATGCTTGCCATAGCAGCGACAAGAGCGAGTGGTGACGTAACAATAAAGGGCGCACAGTGTGTGGAAAAATCTTACCCGAATTTTTGGGAGGAATATAAAAATTTGGGAGGCGATTTTTTTATATGTCAAAACTAGATTTAAGAGAAGCGATACAGTCGCCTAAAGTGGTATATCAAGGCATAGCAGGAGCTTATACAGAAGAGGCGACAGCGCTGTTTTTTGGTGAAGACGTAAAAAGAGAGGGCAAAAAAACTTGGGAAGACGTGTTTGTAGCCCTTGAAAAAGGCGAGGCCGACTATGGTGTTTTGCCAATCGAGAACAACTCGACAGGCTCAATAGTTCAGGTGTATGACCTGCTTTTAAAATATGGACATTTTATAGTTGGGGAGCAAGTGGTAAAAGTTGACCACTGTTTAATGGCGAAAAAAGGCACAAAGCTTGAAGGGATAAAAGAGATTTTTTCTCATGAGCAAGGTATTTTACAGTGTGCAGATTTTTTAAAAGACTACCCAGACGTGAAGAAAACCGCTTGTCTAAACACGGCAATTGCCTGTGAAGATGTTTCAAAGCAGGAAAGCCTTGAAATAGCAGCAATAGGCTCGAGACGTGCGGGGAACTTGTATGGGTTAGAGATATTAAAAAGTGATATTAATATGTCAAAAAGCAATTATACAAGGTTCGTGATAATCTCACCTAAAATGGAAGTAAGAAAAAATGCAAGCAAGATAAGCACAGTGTTTACACTGCCTGACAAGACAGGGGCACTTTATGAAATAATGGGATTATGTGCAGAAAATGGAATGAACCTTACAAAAATTGAGTCAAGACCTATTATGGGTAGAGAATGGGAATATAGATTTTTCATGGACTTTAGAAATAGCTCACAGGAAGAAAACTTAGATGCAACGATAGAAAAACTTGTAGCAAATGCAATAGAGTTTAAACTGCTTGGCAGATACAAGGCATATAAAATAGGGGAGTAGACATATGAAAATTTTAGTTATTAACGGTCCTAATCTAAATTTGCTTGGACTTAGAGAACCGCATATTTACGGTGGAAAAAACTATGTTACTTTATGTGAAGATTTAGTAAATTACGGTAAAGAAAAAGACATAGAAGTTGAATGTTTTCAGTCAAACCACGAGGGTGAGATTATCGATAAAATCCACCAAACAGTTGGAAACACAGATGCAATAGTGATAAACCCAGCGGCATTTACTCACTATAGCTATGCTATTTTAGATGCCTTAAAGGCTGTCGACTTGCCATGCATTGAGGTGCATATATCTAATGTGCATAAGCGCGAGGAATTTAGGCATAAATCGGTGACAGTAGGAGCGTGTGTGGGTCAAATTTGTGGTCTTGGACTTTTTGGATACAAGGCGGCTATAGATTACTTTATAAATCAGAGGGCAGAAAATGGGAACTAAAAAACTCTGTGTAATAGGCGACCCTATAGAACACTCGAAATCTCCACTTATACAAAATACAATGATAAATCATCTTGGTATAGACTATTACTATGACTATCAAAGAGTGGTGGCAGGGGACATAAAAAGCTGGATTGAAAAGGCTAAAAATTTGGGCTATGTAGGCTTTAATGCCACTATGCCGCATAAGGTGGACATACTGCCATATATCGACGTGATGGACGACGAGGCGAAACTCTATAATGCTGTAAACACAGTAAGCTTTAAGGGTGATAAAATCTATGGATACAATACCGATGGTATAGGATTTTTGCAGTCGCTTTTAGAAAAAGGAGTAAGCCCCAAAGATAAGACGGTCACGATTTTGGGTGCGGGTGGCGCATCTTCTGCCGTTGCACTTAAAATGGTAAAAGAAGGCGCAAAAACTGTAAAGGTTTTAAACCGAAGCCTTGATAAGGCGGAAAATTTGTGTAAAAGATTTTCAGGTAAAATGCAGTCTTTTGATTTTGCTGTCGACACATTAAAAGAGCAGATGAAAGACACGGACATACTAATAAACGGCACATCTTTAGGTATGGGTGGGGTAAGTGCCGATTATGAGGATTTAAGCTTTGTGGAGGCCTTGCCAAAAACTGCAACAGTATGCGATTTAATATACTTTCCAAAAGAGACAAGCCTATTAAAAAAGGCAAAAGAACAAGAACTAAACACAGTAGGTGGCATAGGAATGTTAATCTACCAAGCGATTTACGCACTTTCATATATGACAGACAAAAAGCTTGATGTAGAAGAAATGGCAAAAATTTTAGAATTTTTGTAAGTAAAAGCATTAAAAGCTTTACTCAATTTTTCTCGAAAAATTGCGGTTTCAAAAGGCAGAGCCTTTGTCGCTTTTCGCAAAAAGCGAAATCCAATACCTTTATAAACGCAGGAAGGGTGAATTTAAATGTCCAGTGGACATTTAAAGAGGGAAACCCTCGTCGGGGGTTTCCTTGATTTGAAATATTATTTTCTCTGTGTTATAATTTGCCAAAGATTATTATATAATGGAAAGGATTTAATTATGATAGAATATAAAAAAGCAACTATTTATGATGCAGAATCACTTGCTAAAATTCGTGTAGATTTTTTGTCAGAGGCAAATAATATCAATACTGAAATCGAAAAAGAATTAATGTATAAAGCGAATATACAATTTATGTATGACTCTTTGGCTAACGGAAATTTCAGCTCATGGTTAGCGATTGAAAATAGAGAAATCGTGGCAACAAGTGGAATTTCTTTTTATATTTTACCGCCAAATAAAAAGTGTCCTAACGGAAAAGTAGCATATATTGGAAATATGTTTACATATCCAAAATATCGAAAGCAAGGAATTGCCTCAAAACTTTTCATTCTTGCTGTTGAAGAATCAAAAAAACATGGTTGCACAAAGTTATTGTTAAACGCTACTGACATGGGTAGACCCATATATGAAAAATTCGGATTTGTAGATACTCATAATGATATGGTTTATTACACATTATGAGCATAATCCACATAAAAACAAACTGGCACTATCAAAAAAATTGATAGTGCCAGTTTGTTTATTTATTGCCAGTCGTATACTGACTTTCTGTATTTTTTTAGTGAACTGTAAAAAAACTTTTTTTCGTGCAAAAAGTTTTCTCTTTTGCACTTTGTGCAAAATTCACTTTCAAAAATGCGTTTCTAAGTATTGGATTTCGTTTTCTGCGGAAAACGCCAAAGGCGCTGCCTTTTGAAACCGCAATTTTTCGAGAAAAATTGAGTAAAGCTTTCACTTTCAACTCTCAACTAAAAAAACTATTTCGTTCCAAAAATTCTGTCTCCAGCATCGCCTAGTCCTGGCATGATATAGCCTATTTCATTTAGTTTTTCGTCTACCGATGCGCAGTAGATTGATATGTCAGGATGTGCGTTTGATAAGGTTTCTAGACCCTCAGGAGCCGCTATAATGCATAAGAATTTAATGCTCTTTGGTTGGTGTTTTTTTACCATTTCAATCGCATCTACAGCAGAACCGCCAGTTGCGAGCATTGGATCTAGGACATATACGTCTCTTTCGTGTATATCAAGAGGTAGTTTGTTGTAATATTCTACAGGTTGAAGTGTGTTATGATCTCTATAAAGTCCTATGTGACCTACTTTTGCAGATGGAACAAGGTTTAACATTCCGTCTACCATACCAAGTCCAGCCCTTAAAATTGGAACTATTGCAGCTTTTCTACCTGCTATTACTTTTGTTACAGTTTTTGTCATTGGGGTTTCGATTTCTATGTCTTCTAGTGGCATGTCTCTTGTTGCTTCATAGCAAAGCAGGGTAGCGATTTCGTTTACAAGCTCTCTAAAGTGCTTTGTTCCAGTGTTTTTGTCCCTTAAAAAGGTTAGCTTGTGTTGAATTAATGGGTGATCCATTACAAATATGTTTTTGTTCATTTTCATTTCCTCCGATTACTCTTCTATTTTTGAAATTAAGCCAACACGTCTCTCGTGTCTGCCGCCCTCAAATTCTGTGTTTATAAATGTATCTATTATTCTTATGGCAGTTTCTTTTGTCACCATATGGCCGCCAAGGCATAAAATGTTTGCGTTGTTATGAAGTCTTGTCATTTTTGCAGAATAAGTGTCGCCACAAAGAGCGGCTCTAGCACCTTTAATTTTATTTGCGGCAATAGAAATTCCTATGCCAGTTGAGCAGATGAGTATGCCGTAAAAGTCGTCGTTTTCAGTGACAGTCTTTGCAACATCTACTGCTACATGCGGGTAGTCTACTGCCTCGCCATCAAAGCAACCAAAATCCTTAAATTCATAATTTTGTTCTTTCAAATAATTTACCACATGGGATTTTAACTCGTATCCGCCGTGGTCGCAACCTATTGCTAGTTTCATGTTTTTTGCTCCATTTCTTTTCTTTTATTAAGTTCACGTTGTGCCTGTGGCAGTTGTAAATACTTAGGTTGTAAAGCCTTTGCACTTATGGCTTTTTCTGGGGTTTCAAGTGCCGCATAGTAAACGCTTGATGCTTGTAAAGTATTTAACTTGCTTGTAGCGAATGTGATGTTTGTATTTTCACTTTTTTGGGAACAAGTGTTGGAACAGTCACCCACAAATACCACTTTTTTATCAAAAGTTTCACATTCTATTATCAAATCGCTTATCTTAATGACTCTGTCTTTACAAAGCCTTGTGACTTTACCGCCATTTACACTAAATAACGCATTATAAACTTGTTCATTTCGCGCGTCAATTACTGCACTTATTATTATATCTTCACTAAAATTATAGTAGTTATAGGCTAAAGCCTTGAGACTTGACACGCCGATACAGTCGGTATCCTTTGCAAAGCATAAGCCCTTAACGGTAGATATTCCAATTCGCACTCCTGTAAAGGAGCCAGGGCCTACGGTTGTGGTAATAAGTGAGAAGTCGTCTGCTTTACATCCTGTTAAAGTAAGCAGGCTTTCTATCATAGGCAAAAGCGTTTGGCTGTGAGTAAGACCGTTGTTTAAAAACATTTCAGCCAAGACCTCGCCGTCTAAAATTACACAGGCACTGCCCGATTTTGTGGAAGAATCAATACTTAAAACTAATATGTTTCATCACCTCTAACTATCTCTATAATCCTTGTTGTTTCCTTGCTTCCTTGAATTATATTTACTTGTATAATATTTTTTGGAAGAGAGTCGATAATGTTTTCGCTCCATTCAATTATTAAAATAGCATCGGTATCAAGGTAGTCAAAAAATCCTGTAGAGTATAAATCGTCCTGGCTTGTCACTCTATACATATCAAAGTGATAGACGGTGAAATTTTCTAATTCATACTCGTTTACAAGCGCAAATGTAGGGCTTGAAACCATGTTTTTACCGCCAAGTCCCTCTATTAGTCCTCTTGTAAACGCAGTTTTTCCCATACCCATAGAACCAAAAAAGGCAACAACATCGCCCTTTTTTAATGTTTTAGCAAACTGCGCTGCAACTTGTTCTGTGCCAAAAACACTTTCAGTAGTAAACTTTTCCATAATTAAAATAACCCGTGTATTACGTTTTCCTCGTCTACGTAAATCCTTTCAGCCGCAGGAACTTTAGGTAGCCCTGGCATAGTCATTACATCACCTGCGTAGCATACTACAAAGCCTGCGCCATTTGAAAGTTTTAAGTCTCTTATTGTAATGGCAAAATCTTTTGGTCGTCCCAAAAGGGCAGGATTATCAGAAAGTGAATATTGAGTTTTTGCAATGCAAACGGCAAGCTTGTCACCATCTAGTGCTTTTATGTCGGCAAGAGATTTTTTCGCCTGTGCTGTAAAGATAACGTCATTTGCACCGTAAATCTCCTTTGCAATGCTCATAAGCTTTTCTTCAATAGTTTTATCAAGTGAGTAAATGGGTGTAAAGTTGTCAGTGTTTGCACTGTCTACAGCCTTGCACACAACCTTTGCAAGTTCAATACCGCCGTCTCCGCCTTTTCCGAAAACTTCGGATAGGGCATAGTCGACGCCCATTTCTTTACAGCATTTATCTATAATTTCAATTTCCGCATCTGTGTCGGTGTGGAATTTATTTATGGCAACCACAACTGGCATACCATATTTTTTCATGTTTTCTATATGGGCTTTAAGGTTTACTATTCCGTTTTCAAGTGCTGATACATTTTCCGCTACCAAATCGGTTTTTGCAACACCGCCATTGTACTTTAAGGCTCTTACTGTTGCGACAATTACGATACAAGACGGCTTAAGTCCTGCGGCTTGACATTTTATATCAAGGAATTTTTCAGCGCCTAAGTCAGAACCAAATCCAGCTTCTGTAATGCAGTAATCAGCAAGTTTTAAAGAAAGCTTTGTCGCTCTTACAGAGTTACATCCATGGGCAATATTTGCAAAAGGTCCACCGTGAAGCACGGCTGGAGTGCCCTCTAAAGTTTGAACTAGGTTAGGACTAATGGCATCTTTTAAAAGAGCCGTCATAGCACCGTCTGCCTTAATGTCTTTTGCATAAACAGGTTTATTGTCATAAGTATAGGCTATAAGCATGTTTCCAAGTCTTGTTTTTAGGTCGCTTACATCTAGTGCTAGGCATAAAATCGCCATTACTTCGCTTGCAACAGTTATGATAAATCCATCTTCTCTTGGAACGCCATTGATTTTTCCACCAAGGCCTACAATAACATTTCTAAGTGCGCGGTCGTTCATGTCGACACAGCGTTTTATTAAAATACGTCTTTGGTCTATGCCCAGTACATTTCCTTGTTGCATATGATTATCAAGCATTGCACAGCAAAGATTGTTTGCTGCACCTATGGCGTGCATGTCGCCTGTGAAATGCAGATTGATGTCTTCCATAGGTAAAACTTGAGCGTATCCGCCTCCTGCGGCACCGCCTTTTACACCAAAAACAGGACCTAAAGATGGTTCTCTCAGCGCAATAATAGCATCTTTGCCGATTTTTTTCATAGCCTGTCCAAGTCCTACCGAAGTAGTGGTTTTACCCTCTCCCGCAGGAGTTGGGTTAATAGCCGTAACCAAGATAAGTTTGCCATCGGGCTTATCTTTTAATCTTTCAAAAAGTTTGTCATTAATTTTAGCCTTAAATCTTCCATACGGTTCTAGTTCGTCCTCTAAAACCCCCAAATTGTTTGCGATTTGAGAAATTGGAATAAGTGTAGCCTTTTGAGCTATTTCAATATCAGAATACATAGTATGTGCCTCCTAAAGCATAAAGTTTAATTATCTTAAATTATATAATATTATGAATTAATAGTAAAGCTTTTCAGAAATAAAGTTTAAATTTGTTGAAAAAAAATTTTTTTAATGGTATACTACTTCTTACGGTTAACTAATAATTTTGAAATCGGAGTGAATATTTAAAGAATGAAGAGAAATGGTATTTTATACACGATAGGGCAGTATTTAAAAGATATGGACAAGCTATTGTGGATAATAATTTTATTTATATCTGGCTTTAGCTTGCTGCTTTTATACAGCGTGTCGAGGGCAACAGTCACCGACTATTACCAAACTCAACTTATAGCTATCATAATGGGAATAGGCGTTGCTATTATTATTTCGTTTTTCGACTATGAGAAGCTTGGAAACCACTGGAAACTTATAGCAGGTGGTTCTGTGGGACTTATGGTTTTTACAATGATGTTCGGTACTAATGTATCGGGTGCAGGCGGTGTTGATGCTACAGCTTGGCTTACCATTGCAGGTAGAACTTTCCAACCATCAGAGCTTGTTAAAATTGCATTTATTATAACATATGCAAAGCATGTACAATACTTAAAGACGATAGGAAAGCTAAACCAGCCATCACAAATTTTTTGGCTATCGTGCCATGCGCTAGTTCCTTTTGTATTATGCGTTATGCAAGGCGATACAGGAGCGGGCCTTGTGTTCTTCTTTATGTTCATATTTATGAGTATATCGGCAGGTGTAAGTTTTAGATATTTTCTAATTTTAGGCGCAATTATATTGATTGCCTTGCCAATTATTTGGCAGTTTGGCCTTAAAGAGTATCAAATTCTTAGGTTTACAGCGGTTTATAACCTTGACGACCCAAATGTTATTATGAACGAGGGGTACCAACAGTATCAAGGCAGAATTTCTATAGGCAGTGGTGGACTTACAGGAGCAGGGCTTTTTGACGGTTCAAGAGTTGAGACTAATGTTGTTACCTTTCAGCACAGCGACTTTATTTTTTCTGTTGTGGGTGAAGAACTTGGGTTTGTAGGTTGCGTAGTAGTTATTTTAAGCTTAATTTTCCTAATGTTAAGAATTTTATTCCTTGCATCAAAAGCGAGAGACGACATGGGCAGGGTAATGTGTTTTGGATTCTTTGGACTTATTGCGACACAGACAATATTTAATTTAGGCATGACTTTGGCGCTTTTACCTGTTGTAGGTGTTACCTTGCCGTTTTACAGCGCAGGTGGCTCGTCGGCGATGTGTTTGTATTTTGGAATTGGACTTGTGCAAAGTGTGTATATGCAAAGGTATCGTTCTGGCGCAGTTTCACTTAAAATATCTCATACTCATAGACTGAGGTATGATGAGTATAAGAGTATGGAAAAGAGTGAGGGGTAGCTGTATTTTACAGTTAAAGCTTAAATTATACTAAAATAAAAAATGGCTGTCGCAAATGATAAAAATCATTTGTGGCAGCCATTTTTTTGGCAGGGGCAGAAGGAAAAAAAATTCACTGCGCGAATTTTCGTACTTGTAGCGTAGCTACGGCGTACCATTTTACTAAAAATATCACACAGTGATATTTTCTTAACGCAAAATGCCCACACTGGGTTCGAATCCTTCCGACGTAAAAAAATAAAGCACCACCTTACGGTGATACTTTATTTTTTGGCAGGGGCAGAAGGAAAAAAATTCACTGCGCGAATTTTCGTACTTGTAGCGTAGCTACGGCGTACCATTTTACTAAAAATATCACACAGTGATATTTTCTTAACGCAAAATGCCCACACTGGGTTCGAATCCTTCCGACGTAAAAAAATAAAGCACCACCTTACGGTGATACTTTATTTTTTGGCAGGGGCAGAAGGA
>CAYJIA010000001.1:18832-46069 GCA_964370115.1 uncultured Eubacteriales bacterium | reverse complement strand
AAAAATAAAGCACCACCTTACGGTGATACTTTATTTTTTGGCAGGGGCAGAAGGATTCGAACCCTCGGCACGCGGTTTTGGAGACCGCTGCTCTACCAGCTGAGCTATACCCCTATGTTTTACAACTTCATTATTTTATTACATAATACTTAAAATGTCAAGCCTTTTTATGAAAAAATTGTCTTAAAATAAAATGAAAGAAAAAAGCAAACACTTTTTTCTTTCAAAAAACGAGGTGAGATTGTAGAGTAGTTTATTAATTAATTTAAAATAATTATAGCAAAAAGCTAAATTGTATGGTATAACAATAATAGAGAAAAATTGTATAAATCTATTTGGAGGCAGATATGGATACTTTATTTGAATATAGGGATATTTTGAATTCACGCTATGAGGCGTTTATTGACGGACTTAATTTTTCGCACCTGAATGTAAAATCACACTGGCATTACTTTATGGAAATTATCTATGTAATTTCAGGCACAGCGGTTGTTACTATAGACGGTGAATCGACTGTTTTAAAAGAGGGAGGAGTGGCGATGTTTTTCCCAAGAAGCATACATTCCATCGAAAAAGATAAAGATAATCATACACAGTACTATGTGTTAAAATTTGATATAAATAGAATTAATATTGCAAATAGCTACACGCCAAAGCTCTCGGCACTTTTTTCTAGGGCAAAAGAAAGCAAAAAAGCAAGCCTTGTTATTTCACATGAAGATTTGAAAAACTATCCCGTGAGAAAGTATTTTGAGAATTGCATTAAGGAAGTTCAAACAGAAAATTATGGTTACGACCTTATTATCCACGGATATATTGTTTCTTTGCTCGTTAATATTATAAGGTTTTGGCGTGATAACGGATTTGACACAGATGCCGTAATGGACAATATCAATGAAAAAAATACCATTTATACAATTACAGAATACATAAATGAAAATTCTGAATCTGTATTAAAAGTCGAAGACCTTGCGAGAAAATGTAATGTAAGCTATTCCTACTTTGCTAGGGAATTTAAGAAAATTTACGGCAGGTCATGCAAAGAATATATAGAGTTCATAAGGGTTTTAAAAGTTGAAAATATGCTTTTGTTTACAGATTATGATTTAAGCTTCATAAGTCAAGAAATTGGCTTTTCCGACAGTAGCCATCTGATTAAAACCTTTAAAAAAGTAAAAGGAATGACTCCAAAGCAATACAAAAAGAAAAAATCTGGCAATTTATAATAAAAACAATGAACATAATTTTTAAAATTATATCAAAAGTTAGGAAATGCTTTTTTTGTTGATTTATCGGAAATTTAGGAGTATAATTGTCTTGTTTAAAGTTTATTAATAATTTTAGAGGTTTTATATGTTTTTTATTTTATTTATTTTGTGGATAGTTTTTAATGCGAAAATTACATTTGAAATTTTGTGGATAGGTGCGCTTGTGTCTGCCGCGATTTATGCGTTTTGCTGGAAATTTTTGGGCTATAATCCAAAAAAAGAACTGTTTTACGTGAAAAATATTTGGATTTTTATAAGATATACAGTACTGTTAATAAAAGAGATTCTCCTAGCTAATATTGCGGTTATCAAGGTTCTTTCTTTAAGGAAAAAGCCTCACCCCGTACTAATCCACTTTAATCCGAATTTAAAATCTAATGCAGCAAAAATTATTTTGTCGCACTCAATTACGCTTACGCCTGGAACTATTACTGTAGAAATTGTAGAGGGCGAGTTTTGGATACACTGTCTTGACGAATCTTTTGCGCAGGGAATAGACAACTCATCGTTTATTTGCCTACTAAAGAAGCTTGAGAAAGGAATGGATGACTGATTATGTTAGAAAATTTATATATTTTTTTGTTTATAGGTGGAATTGCCATATGTGGAGTACTTGTGGTTTTTGCGCTTATAAGGGCAATAAGGGGACCGAGGGTTGCCGATAGAATTATTGCTATAAATATGATGGGCACGCTTGTAATAATTATTATAGCACTGCTAGCAGTACTTATTGACGAGCCGTACCTTGTTGATATATCGATTATTTATGCCATGATAAGTTTTTTGGCAGTTGTTGTCTTGACAAAAGTTTACATGGGCGCACATGAGCAAGAAAAATATATCAATGCGCAAAAAGAAAAAGCGTTAAAGGAAAGGGAGGAAAAAACAAATGGAGTGGATTAGATTTGGACTTTCAGCGCTATTTATGTTTTTGGGAATTATTACACTTTGTATTTCTATGATAGGCGTGTTTAAGTATAAATTTGCCTTAAATCGTATGCATTTTTCGGCCTTAGGCGATACACTAGGTCTTTTATCGTGTCTTTTGTCTGTAATGATTTACTTTGGTTTTTCCTACACATCTTTAAAACTTTTGCTTGTTGTAGCACTTTTATGGATAGCAAGCCCCGTGGCAAGCCATCTTATAAGCAGGCTTGAGGCATCTACAAATGACGAGCTTGTAAAAGAGTGCGAGGTGAAAAAGTAATGGAGATTTTCAAAGACGGACTTTTAATATTACTTGTTATTTGCGCACTGTGGGTAAGTTTTTCGAAAAAACTTATAAATGCGGTGGTTATATTTATGGCGTACAGCTGTGTAATGTCTGTAATTTGGCTTATAATTGAATCACCAGACCTTGCAATTACGGAGGCCGCAGTCGGCGCGGGAATAAGCTCGATTTTATTCTTCGTTACGCTAAAAAAAATTCATGCGGTAGAGCATGAGGAAGAGATAGAAAAACCCGAGGATATTGTCGATATGGAAAATCACTGGGAAATGAAGCTTTTTCGCAGTGTGTACTGGATTACAGCGACGGTTATTTGCGTAACACTTATAACTATTTTGCTGTCGGTTGTGTCTCAGCTTCCAGAATTTGGAACGGCAGCGTCGCCTGATAATAACGAGGTTGTAGAGCGATATATTACAAAAGGTATGGAAGAAACTGGCGCTGTGAATATAGTTACAGGAATTATCCTAGATTACAGAGCTTTTGATACCTTTGGTGAAGCCTGCGTTTTATTCGTAGCGGTAACCTGTGTTATGATACTTTTAAGGGTAGACACAAAATCTGATAGTCTTTCTATGCCATCTGATGAAAATGACAGAATTTATGAGCCGAAAAATGATACGATACTACAAAAAACGGCTAAGATATTGGTTCCGATAATAATGCTTTTTGGCGTGTATATAATTTTAAACGGACATTTATCACCGGGTGGTGGGTTTGCAGGAGGCGCGATAATTGGTGCAGGGCTTATATTATATCTTAATGCATTTGGTTTTAAAAAGACCGAAAAATTTTTCTCGAGTACACTTTACAAAACTATTACAACGGGCGCCTTGACTTTTTACTGTATAGCAAAGAGTTACTCATTTTTTACTGGAGCAAACCATATCGAAACCTTTATTTCTCCAGGCACACCTGGAAATATTCTCAGTGCAGGCCTTATTTTACCGCTTAATATTTGTGTTGGTTTGGTTGTGGCTTGTACGATGTATTCGTTTTATGCGTATTTTAGAAAAGGTAATTTGTAAACTTATTAAAATGGAGGATGTATGGAAAACTTATTTGGTAGTTTTGAAACTACGATATCTGTAATTTTATTTGCCATAGGTTTTACAAGCCTTATGCTAAATAAAAATTTAATAAAAAAGATAATAGGACTAAATATAATGGACACGGCTATTTATTTATTTTTGGCATCAAAGGGTTATATACAGGGCAGAAAAGCGCCCATAATCGTCGATGGCATAACCGATGTTGAAGCATATATAAATCCCATCCCGAGTGCGCTTGTGCTTACGGGTATTGTGGTATCTGTGAGCGTTACGGCGATATTACTTGCAATGACTATAAGACTTTACAGAAGATACCATACGCTTAATATCGATGAAATAATGATGCATCATGCAAAAGAGGTGGCCGAATGAATTTTGTGCAAAATTTTCCGTTTTTCTGTATAGTTTTATCAATGTTCGGCGCGATTATTACATCTGTTTTAAATGCAAAAATTGCAAGAATACTCTCGCTTTCAGTTTTATTTTTAGTGGGACTTATGTCTTTTGTGCTTCTTGCATTTTGCGTTACAGGCGGAGAACGATTTGTCTACATGATGGGTCACTTTGAGGCGCCTTGGGGAAATGTTATTAGGGCTGGAATTTTAGAGGCTGGAATGGCACTGTTTTTTTCAGTCATAATGTTCTGTTGCGTTTTTGCAGGAAAAGAAAATACAGAAAAAAATGTAGAACCTCAAAAAGTTAATCTGTTTTATCTATTAATCAATGTACTGCTAGGCTCCATGCTAGCACTTATTTATACAAATGATATGTTCACAGCCTATGTGTTTGTTGAGATGAACACACTAGCTGCCTGTGGGCTTATAATAATAAGACAAAAAGGACATGCTATAGTTGCAGGTATGAGATACATGGTAATGAGCCTTTTGGGATCTGGTCTATTTTTGATTGGAATTTGTTTCTTATACGATATAACAGGACATCTTGTCATGTCTGAAATGAAATCTTCAATTATTGGAATAATTCAAGAGGGTACATATGCACTGCCCCTACAGATTACAATAGGCCTTACCTGTGCGGGTCTTGCAATAAAGAGTGCGCTGTTTCCGTTTCATTCTTGGGTGCCAGACACTTATGGCTATGCAGGTGCTACGTCGGCATCACTTTTATCAAGTCTTGTTTCAAAGGCATATGTTTTCTTGCTGATTAAAGTGATGTACAGGGTAATAGGACTTCCAACAATTAGAAACAGCAGTATACTTGACATTTTATATTTCTTGGGAGTTGCAGGCATGATAGTAGGCTCGATTGGTGCAATTAGAGAGCTCGATTTAAGACGCATGATTGCATACTCATCGGTGGCTCAAATCGGGTATATATACATGGGTATAGGGCTTGGTAGCTCTGCCGGTATGGTGGCTGCTGTGTTCCATATTTTGGTGCATGCCTCGGCAAAATCACTTTTATTTATGGCAGGTGCAGGGCTCACAGAAGCCTCGGGAGACAGCAAAAAATTTGTTGATTTAACGGGCTCTGGGTTTAGAAACCCCATAGCCGGAATTGCCTTTGCCGTGGGTTGCCTCTCGATGGTTGGAATACCGATTTTTGCAGGATTTATGTCGAAAGTAATGTTTGCCACGGCGGCAGTAGGCTCTGGTAGCAGAGTGTGGATAACTCTTTTGGCACTGGTTGTTAGTACAATTTTAAATGCAATGTACTTTTTAAGAACACTAATGAGAGTGTTTACAAAAACAGGTGCAGATGAAAAATATCAGAAAAAAACAAAAAAATCTTTAAGATATGTAGTTGGCGTTTTGGCACTTTGTGCTGTGAATATTGTTATTGGCATAAGTGCGCAACCGATGATTACATTTATAACAGAAGGACTTAGTATGTTTTAAAATAGAGAGGAAATTTTATGAGCGGAAATCTTGAGTTTTTATTACCAATACTGCTTCCACTTGTAGGTGGAGGAATCATTGCGTCTTGTAAAAAACTTAATAGGACTTTACTTTTAAGGATTTTAGTGCTAATTATTCTTTTAGCTTCGGCTATATCTGTGTTTATGATAAACTTTACACCACAAGAGCTAAGGCTTGAGTTGTTTGAGTTCTCTGCTGACTTTAGCTTTATGTTAAAAGTGGACGAAGCAAGCTCATTTTTCTCTGTAATTACAACTGTTTTGTGGATAGTTGTGGCGCTTTACTCGTTCGAATATATTAAACACGAGGAGCGGGAACAGCAGTTTTTTGGGTTTTATCTTATGACTTATGGCGCAATAATGGGTATAGATTATTCTGGCAATTTGATAACTTTTTATCTGTTTTTTGAATTTATGACCCTATGCAGTTTGCCCCTTGTTTTGCACAACAGAAAAAAAGAATCCATAAGTGCGGCACTTAAATATTTGCTTTACTCTTTGTGTGGTGCATTTATGAGCCTGCTTGGAATTTTATTTATAAGCAAGTATGTTTATTCTACCGAGTTTGTAGAGGGTGGATTTTTTACAAGCTATGGAACTATGGCGAACAAGGAACTACTTGTAGTTGTTCTGTTTATTATCATCGTGGGATTTGCAATAAAGGCGGGTATTTTTCCACTTCACGGCTGGTTGCCTACGGCTCATCCACAGGCACCGGCGCCTGCAAGTGCAGTTTTGTCAGGACTTATTACAAAGGTAGGTGTCTTTGGGGTAATAAGAGTTGTTTACTATGTTTGTGGTGAGGATTATTTAAGAAATACTTGGGCGCAGTACACATTACTCACTCTTGCAGCCATTACAATAGTAATGGGGTCTATGATGGCGTATAGAGAAAAAGAGCTGAAAAAACGACTTGCTTTTTCAACGGTAAGTCAGGTTTCATACATATTGTTTGGCATCTTCCTTTTGACCATCGACGGTTATAGGGGAGCGATGATGCATGTGTATTTTCATGCAATAATCAAGGTTACCTTGTTTCTCACAGCGGGTATTGTCATATTTAAAACAGGTAAAAAAGACGTGGACGATCTTAAAAATATCGGACGAACCATCCCTATTACAATGATATGCTTTACTGTTTCGTCACTTGGCCTTGTCGGAATACCTCCGACAAGTGGGTTTATTAGTAAATGGTTTTTGGCGACGGGCTCACTATATTCAAATTTAGAGCCTATATCGTGGATAGGTGCAGTTGCCTTGCTTTTAAGTGCGGTGCTTACGGCTGGATATCTTTTAGTGCCGGCTTTCATGGCTTTTTTTGCCGAGCGCAAACAAGGGGATAGGTTAAAGAGAGAAAAAGTATCACCGTTTATGACGATGCCTGTTGTCTTTTTATCGTCTTTAACAGTGATTTTTGGTGTGGCTAATGGCGGTATACTTGGAGTAGTAGATCGCATGGTTAGTACAATATTTTAGAAAGGAGCGAGTTTATGCCTAGCTTTATAGCAGTTTTTTGCGTATTACTTCCTATTTTGACGGGACTGTCACTTTTTATAATAAGATTTAAAACTCGTACGCTCCGAAATATTTATACAATAATAATGATGAGCATCTCTTCGGCATTTACTTTGATTTTTCTTTTTAATAATACGGGAGAAACCTATTATCTATGGTATATAACTGAAGATTTATTTCTCTCTTTAAAAGTAGATGGCTTAGGTACTATTTTTGCGGCACTCATTTCAATTTTGTGGCCACCCGCAACTCTTTATGCCTTTGATTATATGAAGCACGAAAAAAGGCAAATAAGCTTTTTTGCTTTTTTCACCATGACTTATGGAATAACCTTGGGTATAAGTTTAGCGGCCGACATGCTTACCATGTATGTTTTCTATGAATTTTTAACGCTTATCACAATTCCTTTGGTTTTTCACTTCCAAACCGACGAGGCAAGAAGAGCCATGCGAAAATATATGTACTACTCTATAGGTGGTGCGTCTTTAGGATTTATAGCAATCGCTTTTGTAATTATTTACGGCAACACCTTAAGTTTTGATTATGGTGGCGTTTTAAATGTCAGGTATGCTACGTTTGATTTTGATGTTATGCGAACAGTTTATGTTATCGCTTTTATGGGCTTTGGTGTAAAAGCGGCAGTTTTTCCACTTCATGGTTGGCTACCCACTGCATCTGTTGCACCGACGCCTGTCACGGCGCTTTTGCACGCCGTTGCGGTTGTAAAGTCGGGTGCTTTTGTAATTATGAGAGTTACTTACTATATTTTTGGTAGCAATTTTCTTGAGGGGTCGTTTGCTCAAATTATAGTAATAATGGTATCGATAACGACCATACTTTTCGGCTCAATTATGGCGGTAAAGGAAAGGCATATAAAAAGGCGACTCGCCTACTCGACCATAAGCAATTTAAGCTATATTTTACTAGGCATTGCTATGATGTCGCCACTTGGATTTGCGGCGGCGCTATTACACATGATTTTTCATGCTGTGATGAAAATTTGTCTGTTCTTTTGTGCCGGTGGAATTATGCACTATGGGCATAAAACTCAGGTGGAGGACCTTGAAGGACTGGGCAAAAAAATGCCACTTATATTTACTTGCTTTACCGTGGCGGCAGTGTCGCTTATGGGAGTACCACCGCTAATCGGGTTTTACAGTAAGAGCTATCTTGCGATGGCGGCAATTGACCTTAATACTTGGTATGGTTTTTGGGGCGCTGCGACCTTGTTCGTGTCTGCGGCACTTATGGCGATATATTTACTATTTGTATCCGTTCGTGCGTTTTTTCCACGTGAGGATTTTAAAGTGCAGGGAGAAGTGAAAAAGGCAGGGATACTAATGAAGATTCCCATTGCATTTTTCGCCTTAAGCACGGTGTTTTTAGGATTTTTCTCCGCACCAATTTTAAGTTATATTATGAATGTAAGTCACGGATTTATTTGAGAAAGAAGGGTTAATTTTGCAAAACAATTTATTGTTACTGTTACCGATAGTTCTACCGATAATTTCGGCAGTCCTTATTCTGGTGACGATAAAAAAATCTCAAATATTTGCTAAGTTTATTTCCGTTATAACCGTTTTGGGTATGATGGTTTTAGTTGCACAGCTATTTTTTAGCTATACATCGGGGCAAGAATTAAAATTCATGTTCGACAGCACGTTTTTTATTTCGATTAAACTGGATGGTTTTAGGATTTTGCATCTTGCACTGACCTGTATACTATGGCTTGTTGCGCTTGTGTTTTACTTTGAGTACTCAAAAAAAACAAAAGACAAGCATCAAGGCGCGTTTTTAAGCCTCATGATGGTAACTTTTTCTGCGGTTTTGGGTATATTCATGTCAGATGATTTATTTACGCTCTTCATCTTCTTTGAAATTATGTCCTTTAGCTCATATGGTTGGATATTAATAGGAAAGAGAAAAGATTCACGAAACGCTGCGAATATTTATCTTGCCGTCTCACTTATAGGCGGTATGATAATACTTATGGGACTAATAGTATTAAAAGATTTAGCGTTTGGACTTAACATTGAAGCTCTTTATGAATATAGTAAAAGTATAGGTGCGTCGTCTCAAATGTCTATCGCTGCTGGACTTATAGTAATTGGTTTTGGCGCAAAAGCAGGAATGTACCCACTACATTTTTGGTTGCCTCGTGCATATGTTGGAGCTCCTGCGCCTGCCTCAGCGCTTCTATCTGCGATTTTGTCAAAGACAGGAGTTTTTGGGATAATAATTGTAGGTTCAAACCTGTTTATGGGTGATTATAGCTGGCATATTCCCATGCTTGTTTTAGGTGTTATAACCATGTTCTGGGGGGGAATTTGTGCTGTTATCAATGCTAATATGAAAATAATTATAGCGTTTTCCTCTATGTCGCAAATTGGCTTTATTTTAGTCGGTGTGGCAATGGCGGGGATTTTAGCAGACCACAATACAATAGCTGCATCGGGCGTGGTGCTTCATATGTTAAATCACTCGCTAATAAAGGTAGTGCTATTTTCGATTTGCGGAATATTTTTTATGAACTTAGGCGGGACAAAACTATCAAGAATAAAGGGAAGTGCGAGAAAAAATCCTTTTATAGCAGTTGCTTTTTCAATCTCCGCATTAGGGCTTTCTGGTATGCCGTTTTTCAACGGCTATGTAAGCAAGACCTTGCTTCATGAGAGCATAGTAGAGAAGTTGCATCTAATGGAAAGTGGCAGTCAGTACTACGGTTTAATTCAAGCTAGCGAGTGGATATTCTTAATTTCAGGAGGGCTTACAGTTGCTTATCTATTAAAAATTGCGAGCGCACTGTTTGCAAAAAATCCAAATGCTAAAAAACTTGATATTTCCCTTGCTACTAAAGCGGTGATTTCTATTCCACTTGTAATAATGCTGGCAATTGGCATAGTGCCAAATATCACAGCCGATAGTATAGCATCTTTTTCATACGATATAATGCATGCGCATGAGTTAGATCACGCGGTAAATTATTTTTCATGGGTTAACTTACAAGGCGCTTTAATTAGTATCGGCATAGGTATTTTGATTTTCTTCCTTATTGTAAGGCCTTTTATGAGAAAAAAAGACACTGGAGAATACAAAGAGTTGTATACTGGAAAGTTCAGTCTTGGAAAGCTTGTGTATACACCGATATTTGTAACGATAGTACCTATGGTTTTAGGAGCGGTTTGCGTCGTTCTTTCAAATTTGGTAGATAAAAGTGCCGAAATTTTCTCGAAACTTGTATTCAAGCCTGCAAAAGAGAAAAATTTGGGAATAAGAAAAAAACCTATTTCGTATAGATTTGGTAAAATGCTTGATAGAATGCATTTGCATGTAATATCAAGATTTAGAAAAGATAATAAGACCTATGCAGAGGCGCTTGAAGAGGTCGAAAAAGAGTCGTATCAAAGGCGCAGAATGATACAGTCAAGCCTTTCTTATGGACTGATGTTTTCGGGAGTTGGATTTATTATAATTTTGTTATATCTGCTACTTTCTTAATAATTTTTAAAGGGGTGATTTTTTGAGAAGTGATGATTTTTTAGAACTTTACAGACAATTTGAAGACGCGCTAGACGAGAAATATGCAAATCAAAAGAGAAAATATACGAGTGTTGTTATAGAATATTTAAAAGACGATGAGAGTCAAAGTTTCAGAGAAAAAATTGACCTGTGCAGAGATATAAGAAATGTTTTGTCCCATAATGCAAAGATAAACGGTAAAGATTTGGTGACGCCAGCCGACGAGCTTGGCGAAATCTTGATTAAAGCCACAAAGCAGATAAAACAACCTCCAAGGGCGATAGACTTTGGCACACAGGGCGAAGATATATTTTATGCGGGGATTAACCAAACAGCTTTAAAAATCATGTCTATAATGAATAAAAGAGGGTACTCTCATGTGCCGATAATTCAAAATGGCAAGTTTATAGGAGTCTTTAGTCAAGGTGCGGTGTTTAGATATGTGCTAAACAACTACACCACACCAATTACAAAGAAAACTACCCTACTACAAATGAGGGAAACCTTGCCAATTCATGCACACTCTGAAAATTATGAATTTTGTCCTGCTACTTTGTCGGTCTTTGAAGCGAAGAAGAAGTTTGAAACGGTTAAAAGCCGTGATAAAAGGATATCGGTTATTTTTATTACAAAAGATGGAACCGAGGAAGAAGAGCTTTTGTGTATGATAACTCCTTGGGACATAATAGGTAAAAATTCTCAAAATTCGAAAATTTGATTTGATAATGGAATTAAAATATTAAGAAAAATTAAATGTTTTGGTAGTAATCTTGATTATTTACAGATATTGTGCTATAATTTTTTGTAATGTTAATTTTAGGAGAGCGTTTATTTTGGAACAAGATTTACTACAAATAGAGCTTTCAAATCAAGAACTATTTACACTTGATTTGAAAGAAATTATGAAAGTTCGCAAGCTGGGAAAAACACCGCTTGCATTTGTGAGAACTTACGGTTGTCAGCAAAATGTTGCCGACGGCGAAAAAATAAAAGGAATACTTAGTAAAATTGGTTTTGATTTTACCGAGGACGAGAATGTCGCAGATTTTATTATATTTAACACCTGCGCAATAAGAGAGCACGCAGAAGACAGAGTGTATGGAAACATTGGAGCGCTCAAAAATGTAAAAAGACGAAATCCGTCATTAATTATAGCGGTTTGTGGTTGCATGATGGAGCAAGAGCATGTTGCAGAAAGAATAAGAAAAAGTTTTCCTTTTGTAAATATAGTTTTTGGAACAAATGTAATCCATAAATTACCAGAGATGATGTATGGTTGCCTTACAAACTCAAAAAGAGTTTTTATGCGTGGAATTGAACAAAAAGAAATAGTTGAAGGTCTGCCGATAAGACGTGATGGAAAATCAAAGGCTTTTGTTACCGTCATGTATGGCTGTGATAATTTTTGCTCATACTGTATAGTACCATATGTAAGAGGGCGTGAAAAGAGTAGAAAGTCAAAGCATATTATCGCAGAGTGTAAAAAACTAATCGAAGATGGATACAAGGAAATTACACTTTTAGGGCAAAATGTCAATTCTTATGGTAAAGGATTAGACGAGGATATTAATTTCGCAGGACTGTTAAGGGAGCTTGATAATTTCCCGGGTGAATATAGACTAAGGTTTATGACATCTCATCCAAAAGATGCGTCAAAAGAGCTTTTTGACACTATTGCAAATTCAAAACATATATGTCACCATGTCCATCTGCCGTTCCAATCAGGAAACGATAGAGTGCTTAAGGCTATGAATAGGCATTATGATAGAGAAAAGTATTTAGGGCTCATTTCATACGCGAAGTCAGTTATGCCAGACTTGTCACTTACATCTGATATTATAGTCGGGTTTCCTGGTGAAACGCATGAAGAGTTTTTAGATACTGTATCGCTTATAGAAGAGGTTGAGTTTACATCGCTGTTTACCTTTATTTTCTCAAAGAGGAATGGAACAAAGGCGTTTGAGATGGAAGACCCAATATCATATGATGACAAGTCAAAATGGTTTACAAGCCTTTTAAAAGTGCAAGAAAAAATTGCAGCAAAGCGTTGTGCTTCTATGTTAGACACTGTGCAAAGAGTGCTTGTAGAAGAAAAGCTTGAGAAAAAAGACAAGCTGGTTGGCAGAACTCAAAGTAATATTATAGTCGAATTTGAGGGTGACGACAGTTTGATAGGAGAGTTTTGCGATGTAGAGATTACAAACGCAAAAAACTGGATACTAGAGGGCAAAATTAAAAATTAATATAAATTAAGGAGAAATGAAAATGACAACAATCGAACTTGTAAGAGAGCTTGGAAAAAGCATACAAAAAGAAGAGAAATACTTAAACTTAAAAGTAGCTCAACAAAACAGCGACGAGGACCAAAGTCTTCAAGACGCTATCGGTGAGTTTAACCTAAAGAGAATGGCTATAAACAACGAAGCTCAAAAAGAAAATAGAGACGAAGAAAAACTTCAAGAGCTAAATACAGAGTTACGCGAAATTTATGCTAAAGTCATGGAAAACAAAAACATGGTAGCATATAACGAGGCAAAAACAGAGCTTGATACCCTAGTACAAAGAATTATGGGAATTATTGGTCTTTGTGTAGAGGGTGAAGATCCTGAGACTTGTGAGTACACACCTGCATCTTGCAGCGGAAGTTGCTCAAGCTGTTCAAGTTGCGGCTGATTTTAATTTACAAAGAATAACTTCAAATTTAAGGAGTAGTGAGTATGGCTGATTTTTCACCTATGATGAGACAATATTTTCAAATCAAGGAGGAGTATCCAAACACACTGCTCCTTTTTAGGCTTGGTGACTTTTATGAGCTGTTTTTCTCAGATGCGAAAACAGCTTCAAGAGAGTTAGAGCTGACACTTACAGGAAGAGACTGCGGACAAGAGGAAAGAGCGCCTATGTGTGGCGTTCCGTATCACAGCGCAGAAGGGTACATAGCAAGGCTTGTTCAAAAGGGATACAAAGTGGCAATTTGCGAGCAAACCGAAGAGGCTGGCAAGACAAAAGGCATAGTAAAAAGAGAAGTCGTAAGGGTTATTACGCCTGGTACTGTTTTAGAAAATAGCATGCTGGACGAAAGTAAAAACAACTATATCTGCTCTTTGTACTTAAGCAAAAGAGATGTCGGACTAAGCTTTTGTGATGTTTCTACGGGTGAGCTCAGCTGTACATATCAAAACTTTAAAAATAAAGAAAAACTATACCAGTTCGTGACAAACGAACTGTCAAGATTTTCACCAAAAGAAATATTACTGAACCCTGATGCCTTGGGCGTCAAGGGTTTAGACGACTTTATCAGGGATAGACTATTATCAAGCGTCGAGTGCATTGATGACTATGATTTAGAGATTTTTAACGGGAAAATAGAAAAACAATTTGATGAAGAATACAGAAATTTGCTCATAAATGAAAATATTGTAATGAGCATAGGAATTCTTTTAGACTATTTAGAAAAAACACAGATGAACGGCATTGAAAGAATAAATAAATTAGAGATTTATTCAGAGAAAAAGACCGTGGGAATAGACATAAACACAAGGCGAAATCTAGAGCTTTGTGAGACTATGAGGAATAAAGAGAAAAAAGGCTCTTTGCTTTGGGTTTTAGATAAAACTAAAACTGCAATGGGCAAAAGGCTTATAAGAAATTATATAGAGCAACCACTTTTAAACCCTGTAACTATCACACAAAGGCATAATGCGGTGGAAGAACTTTACGCCGACGAAATGCTTTCTGATAATATAAGTGATATTTTAAGCGGAATTTACGACATAGAAAGAATTATGACTAGGATAGTCTATGGCAGTGCAAACGGCAGAGAGCTACGTTCTCTTTGCTCTGTTGCACTTAAACTTCCTGGCTTAAAAGAGACTATAAAGAACACACAAGCAAGCCTTTTAAAACAGATTTATAGTCAAATCGACGAGCTTGGTGATGTTAGTGCACTTATAGATAAATCCATAGTGGACGAGCCTCCGTTTAGTATACGTGAGGGCGGTATAATTCGCGACGGGTTTAATGAAGAACTCGACATTATACGAACCGATATGACAGGCGGAAAAAGTATAATTACGGATATAGAAAATAGAGAAAAAGAAAAAACAGGAATAGCAAAGCTTAAAATAGGATATAACCGTGTGTTTGGTTATTATCTAGAGGTTTCAAACTCGTATAAACAGCTTGTTCCCGACACTTACATAAGAAAACAAACTTTGTCAAACTGTGAAAGATATATTACAGAAGAGCTTAAAAATCTTGAGGGAAGAATTTTAGGCGCTCAAGAAAGGGCGGTAAGCCTTGAGGGGGCACTGTTTGAAGAGATTAGAAAACATATAGCAAAACAGCTAGATAGAGTTGAAAAAACGGCGAAAGCTCTAGCAGAGCTTGATGTATTAAACTCTTTTGCGGTTGTTTCGCGAGCAAACTCATATGTAAGGCCTAATATTACTTTAAATGGAAGACTATACATAAAAGACGGACGTCATCCAGTCGTTGAGGAGCTTCTAAAAGACAGCTCATTTGTTCCAAACGACACAGAAATGGACATGACTGAAAATAGAATATCCGTGATAACAGGCCCAAATATGGCTGGTAAATCGACATTTATGAGACAGGTTGCCGTCATAGTGATAATGGCTCAAATGGGTTGTTTTGTGCCTGCTAGCTCAGCGTCTGTCAGTGTAATTGACAATATCTTTACAAGGGTTGGTGCATCGGATGATCTAGCCTCGGGACAATCTACATTTATGATAGAGATGACAGAGGTTGCCGATATACTAAAAAATGCAACAAAGGATAGCCTTATTATACTAGACGAAATCGGCAGGGGAACTTCTACATTTGACGGAATGAGTATAGCAAGGGCAGTGCTTGAGTATATTTATGACAAGAAAAAAATTGGTGCAAAAACACTGTTTGCCACACACTACCATGAAATGACCGATTTAGAAGAAAATCTTGGTGGTATAAAAAACTATAATGTTGCCGTAAGAAAAAAAGGCGACGACATTACATTTTTAAGAAAAATTATCAGAGGTGGCTGTGACGATAGTTACGGCATACAGGTTGCAAAACTTGCTGGAGTTCCTGACAAGGTAGTCGAGCGAGCTAAGGAAGTTTTGATAGGACTTGAAACTAACTCTGAGATAAAAAATATTAAGTCGAGTGAAAAAAGAAAAGATTTAATACCAATGCAACTCACAATGAACACAAAGGAAAACGATGTGATTAGCAAGATTAAGGCAATAGATGTAAACACTTTGACCCCGATAGAGTGCATGAATACCTTATTTGAAATAAAGAACTTACTTAAATAATTTTGAAAGGAGCCTGTAACTATGGCGAAAATTAAGGTTTTAGACAAACATATGGCAGAGCTTATTGCTGCTGGCGAAGTTGTCGAGAGGCCTGCATCTGTTATAAAAGAGCTGGTGGAAAATTCTATAGACGCAGGAGCCTCACAAATCACTGTTGAAATAAGACGTGGCGGTATAACTTATTTAAGGGTTACCGATAACGGACACGGAATAGTAAGAGACGATGTGCCTGTGGCGTTTTTGAGACATGCAACAAGCAAAGTAAAGGAAATTCCCGATCTAGAAAGCATAGCATCTTTAGGTTTTAGGGGAGAAGCTTTGGCGTCTATATCCGCCGTATCAAGGCTTGAACTTATAACAAAGACAGAAGACGAGCAAATAGGAACAAGGGCGACACTTGAAGCCGGAGAGATAGTAGAGATTGAGGACACAGGAACGCCAAACGGTACGACTTTCATAATAAGAGATATTTTTTACAATGTCCCAGCGAGAATGAAATTTCTAAAAAAAGATGTGAGCGAGGCAAATGCCGTATCCGCCATTTTAGAAAAAATTGCACTGTCGCACCCAGAGATATCTATAAAACTTATACGTGAAGGAAAAGTTACTTTACACAGCCCAGGAAACAATAAAATGTTATCTGCAGTTTATGCTGTGTTTGGAAAGGAATTTACGGATACTTTAATTCCTGTTGATTATACTTTAGGTGGAATTAGAGTATATGGGTTTGCGTCTAGGCCAATTAACTCAAGGCCAAATAGGGCGATGCAAAACTTTTTTATAAATGGAAGATATATCAAAACCATGACTGCGGCTATTGCGCTAAATGAAGCGTATAAAGGCAGTATAATGACAGGTAAATTTCCAGCCTGTGTGCTACATATCGACATGCATTTTAATACAGTCGATGTAAATGTACATCCAGCAAAACTTGAAGTTAGATTTACAAACGAGAAACCTGTGTTTGATGCAGTGTTTCACGCGGTGAAATCGGCGCTGAGCACAGACAAAGAGAAAAAAGAGTTTGTATTTGAGCAAAAAAAGCCAACAATAGACCCGTATAAACAAGTTGAAGTGGTAAAACCCGTGCAGCAAAAACTAGAGGTGGCAAAGCCTTTACCTCAAATTTCGCCAAAGCCCGTATCATCACCACCTGTAAATGTAGATTATTCTTATCAAAAAGCGGAAAAAATAGTGGTGTCAGAACCTAAAAAAACTACTAGCTTTGAAGAAAAATATGATTTACCTTTAATAAATATTGAAAAAATAATTGAAGCGGAGCCAGTAAAGCCTGTTGCGATTAAAGAAGAAGTCATAGAAAAACCTGTAGAGCAGATAGTTGAGAAAAAAATAGAAGATTTAGACGTGTTTACAAGGCTTATAGGCGAGGCGTTTAAAACCTATATAATAATGCAGTATGGCGATGATAGACTGCTTTTAATTGACAAACATGCAGCACACGAAAGACTGATTTATGAAAGACTTTTAAATCAAAGTACAAAAAGTCACGCCCAAGCACTCCTATCGCCTGTAAGTGTGACCTTGGATAAGCAGTCATATGAAGCCGTGCTATTAAACAGTGAAAAGCTTTTGCAAATGGGATTTGAAATAGAGGACTTTGGTGCCTCTAGTGTTATTGTAAGGGCTTGTCCGATAAATATAAACGAAGACATACACGATGCGATAATGGAAATTGCCTCGTACTTGGCAGAGAATAGAGTAGAGATAAATACCGAGCACAGCCAGTGGATTTACCACAATATGGCTTGTAGAGCTGCGATAAAAGGCGGAAACAAATCCACAGATGAAGAACTTATGGCACTTGCAAAAGAGCTATTTGAAAATGAGGACATAAGATTTTGCCCACATGGCAGACCTATATATATAGAAATAAAAAAATCTGATTTAGAAAAACAATTCAAAAGAATTTGAGGTGAGCATTTGGAAAATCAAAAAACTGTAATTGCCGTTGTAGGGCCCACGGCGTCGGGAAAAAGTGGCATGGCGGTAGAGCTTGCATTAAAACTTAACGGAGAAATAATCTCCTGCGACTCCATGCAGGTTTATAAAGGTATGGACATAGCGACTGCTAAAGTTACAGAAAATGAAATGAAAAATGTCAAACATCATCTTTTAGATATAGTAGACTTCAATACTGCTTTTTCGGTATCTGACTATGTTGAGCTTTGCGACAAGGCGATTTTAGACATAGTAAACCGAGCAAAAATGCCTATTTTAACAGGTGGTACAGGCCTCTATGCCAGATCACTTTTATATGGAATAGAGTTTGATGACAATTCAAGAGATGAAAAACTCAGAGAAGATTTAACAAAAGAATACGAAAATGGAAAAAAAGAAGAGCTTTACTCAAGGCTTTTAGAGCTTGACCCAAAGGCATGTGAAACGGTTCATATGAATAACGGAAAAAGGCTTATAAGGGCACTTGAATACTGCATTACTACGGGAAAGAAAATTTCACAGCAGTCACCAAAGAGAGAAAAAAGTGCTAAATATAATTTTCTTATGATATGTCTTAATTTTAGAGACAGACAAAAGCTTTATGATAGGATAAATAAAAGAGTAGATATTATGATGGACGAGGGGCTTTTGGACGAGGCACTTATCTATCATAAAAAAATACAAGAAGAAAAAACTGCTACCGCTATGCAGGCGATAGGATATAAAGAACTTTTCCCTTATTTTGATGGAAAAGTGGAGCTTTTAGATGCGGTTGAAAATATCAAGAGAGAGACAAGGCGATATGCAAAAAGACAGCTCACTTGGTTTAAAAAGGAAGAAAATATTGAATTTGTCTATGTAGACGATTTTAAGAGTTTTGAGGAGTTGTTTTTGCATATTCAAAATTTATGTATAAATTTTTTAAAGGATTGAGTCGATGAGTAAAAAAAGAAATAGGATTAAAACCATATTTATAATGCTTTTAATATTAGCAGTAGCATTATATGTGAGTTATCAAATATTTTTTATCACTAGAAGTGATATCAGGACAGAAACCGCGATGTTTACTGAAATTTCTGAAACAATTGAAACCACGGGTACCATATTAAGAGAAGAGACGATATTAGAAGAGCCTCAGTCGGGCGTTTTAAATTATTTGGTAGGCGATGGGGAAAAAATTTCAAAATCTCAAGTAATAGCGGACATATATCCGTCACAGGACAGTGCTAGAATTCAAAGTCAAATACTAAATATTGAATCGGAAATTGAGGGATTGCAATCGCTAAAAACCTCGGAAGAGTACTTTTTGTCTGAGACCGACCATATAGGTGAAGACATTGACGAAGAAATAGTCAATATCTTAAGCGCGCTTACAAAAAATGATTATACTCAAACCAAGGAGAGTGCAGAGGATTTACAGTACTCAATAAATCAAAGAAAAATAATTTTAGGTGAAGAGGAAATTGATGATTACACCTATAAAATAGATCAACTTACTAGCCAAAGAGACGAACTGCTTGCAACGCAAGAACCTAAAATAGGCACAATGTATTCGCAGTATTCAGGCTATTTTGCATCTACTACAGACGGCTATGAAAATGCGTTTGATATTGATAATATTGAGTATATCACCGTGGCAGACATAGCAAATTTAACACCTACGCAAACCACACAGTCCTCGGCCAAAATTCTAAATGAATTTAGCTGGTATATGGTTTCTGTGATAGACCAAAATGAATATGCAAAACTCCAAGGAGTAACGGATGTTGAAATTGAGGCTCCGTTTACGACAAAAGAAAGGCTTCCGGCAGAAATCGTTGCAGTAAACAGAGATGCGACAAGTGGTGAATACGCGCTAGTTTTAAAATGTAGTTATATGGACAATGATATTGCACTTGCAAGAGAAGAGAATATCAATATAATCGTAGAAGAACATGCAGGTGTATTAGTTAATGAAAAGGCTATTTATTTTGAAGATGTTGTAGAGGACGTAGAAAACGAAGATGGAACTATCACACAAGTTGTACACGAAAATGTAAAAGGCGTATTTATAAAATACGGTCAGACCGTGGAGTTTGTTCAAGTTTTTAGCGATATAACAATAAATGGATATGCCGTGTGCAAACAGAATTTAGACGAAGATGAGACTAAATTACTTGTGACACGTTCGACCATACAGGTGTATGATGAAGTTATTGTGGAAGGGGCGAACTTGTATGATGGAAAAGTCTTATAGCTTTATTGAAGACAATTTAAAGTTTGTAAATGAAGAAATTTCAAAGGCAGCGCAAAAATCTGGAAGAACAGAAAAAGACATCACCTTACTAGCGGCAACAAAGACAGTAGATGCAAAGGCGGTTAATTTTGCAATTTCCAAAGGTCTTAACTGCATAGGTGAAAACAGAGTGCAAGAGCTTTTGTCAAAATACGATGACTTAGACCTTGAAAAATGCGACTGTCAGTTTATAGGAAGGCTACAAACAAATAAGATAAAGTACCTAATGGACAAAGTGTCGCAAATTCAGTCTATCGACAGCGTGTCGCAAATTAAAGAACTTTCAAGGCTTTGTGTGAAATTTAACAAGAGCATGAAGGTTTTAGTAGAGGTAAATATAGGTAGAGAACAAAACAAAGGTGGCGTTTTGCCTGAGGCTTTGTATGAATTTGTAGATGAAATATCAAAATATGAGGGCATAATGGTGAATGGATTGATGGCAATTCCACCAATTTGTGGACAAAAGGTAAAACTTTCTGAATATTTTGTTAATATGTATAAGAATTTTGTTGACATACGGAGCAAAAAAATAGATAATAGTAGCATATCCGTTTTGTCTATGGGTATGTCTGGCGATTATTCGCTTGCAATAGAATGTGGCGCAAATTTGGTACGAGTTGGTTCGTTACTTTTTGGAGAGCGTCAATATTAAATATTAGGAGGATTCTAAATGGGTTTTTTAAATAAGGTTCAAAATATGTTTGGTGCGGGAGAAGATGAGTACGAAGATGAGTACTATGATGATGAGCAAGAGTACGAAGATGAGGACACTAGTTCTCAAAGTAAAGATAGATCAGATGTATCGTCTTACTCTTCTACAAGTTCTTATCAAAGTTCTTATACACCACAATCAACATCGGCACAAACTCAAAACTCTTCTTTTTTCAAACGCAACAACAAAGTGGTGAGCTTTAACCAAAAATCACAACTTCAAGTAGTTGTGTATAAACCTATATCCTACAGAGAAGATACAACAGAAGTAGCAAAAGCACTATTAAACGACTGTGCTGTTGTTTTAAATCTTGAGAGAACACCAAAAGACGAGGCGATAAGAATAAGAGACTTTTTAAGCGGAGTTGCGTTTTCAAAAAGCGGTACAATAAGACCGATTGCAAAAGATACATATATAATTGCACCTGAAAATGTAGAGCTTAGCGGAGAACACTTGTTTGACGAGTTTGAAAATAACGGTGTATATTTCTAAATAAATATGGTAAATGAAGAATTTATTTTAAATGCGAAAATTGACGACGCAATAAGGAGCTGTCACGGAACAATAAAGTTCATTGGATTTTTAGACCCAGGACAGGTTATGGAGTGTAGAAACTATACAAAGTATATAAACGACGCACAGTTTTCTTTTTTTGGTGGATATGAAGGAGCCGACAGGATGTATCTTGCGGTTTATCCTGACTATATCGAGATAGAAGAAAGTGACTATCCTATAGTGCCAATTACCTTTAAATTTCGCAATGAGGACAAACTTTCTCATAGAGATTTTTTAGGGGTTTTAATGGGACAGGGTATCACAAGACCTTGTGTTGGTGATATACTTATAGAAAACGGCCGAGCGGTAGTGTTTGCAAGGGCGGAGATTGCAGAATTTTTGGTGCACAATATCGAAAAGATAGGTAGGATAGGTGTAAAAACCGAAATTGGGTATACTAAGCCTTTACCAGCACTTCATGAATTTAAAGAGCATAGCGGTGTTATAGCCTCTGCAAGGCTTGATTGCTTTGTGTCGGCGGTTTCAAAATTAAGCCGTGAAAAATCCGCTAATTTAATCAAATCAGATTTGGTTTTTGTAAATTACAAAGAACAAAATCAGGCTTCTTTTGTGCTTTGCGAGGGAGATATCGTGAGCATTAGAAAAGTTGGCAAATTTATAGTTGATGCTATAGGCCCTATGACAAAAAAAGGCAGACTGTCATATAGGTGCCGCGAATATAAATAAGGGGGCATTTTAAAATGTTGACATTAAAACAAATTAACGAGGTAAGCTTTAGAAAATCGAATTTTTCAGGTTATAGACCAGAAGACGTAGATGAATTTATAGACGAAGTTAGTGCGTCTTTTACTACTCTTTTAAAAGAGCACCATGCATATAAACAAAAGGCTACAGATTTACTTGCAAAAAACAATGAGCTTAAAGAAAAGCTACAAGTGCTTGCATATAAAGTTGAAGAATATAAAGAAGACGAAAACGGCATTAAAGACATACTTTTAAGCGCTCAAAAAGTCTCTAACGCTTCAATTAAAGAGGCAAAGGATAAAGCAGAGCAAATTTTAAGCGAAGCTAATCAAAAAGCCGACACAGCAATGGATGAAGCAAAAAAGAAAACTGTAGATTTAATTAAAAACTATGAGTTTAAAATTGCAGAAAAACAAAGAGAGCTTGACGCTATAAAGGCAGAAGTCTCTGCGTTTAGGGCAAATCTATATGAAATGTATAGAAACCACATAAGTTCTGTTGAAGCGATACCAGACTATAGTGCCGAGCTTGAACAAAGAGAGGCAGATAACGCACAAAAAGCTGCCGAAGAGAAAAAACTTCAAGAAGAGACAGAAAGAGCAATTCAAGAAAAAATGGCTCAAGAAGAAAATTTTTCTAATCAAGTAGAAGAAATTGAAGATTTTGATAATTTTATTCCTGATATTGATTTGTCATCTACTACTGAATTTGAAACAACAGATATTTCAAGCTCAAGCAGTGACGACAAATTTCACACGATAGACTTTGACACTGTCACAAGTGGTGTGCAAAAAGAGAGAGAATCACTTTACAGCTCTTTAGAGTTTGGTGATGAGATTAATCTAAAAAAATAATTTGACGGAGGCATAACTTTTGGCGATAATATCACTTATATTAATTGCTGTGTTGACCGCCTTAGACCAACTGACAAAGATGCTTGTTGTAACTCATGTTAAACCCGTTTCATATATTGATTTGATACCGGGTTTCTTGGAGTTTAGATATCTTGAAAACACAGGAACGTCTTTTGGGCTTTTTCCTGACTCTAGCTGGTTTTTTGCCATATTTTCGGTTATTTTATCCGTTGTCATTTTAATAATGATGTTCAGGTATAAAAATCACGATTTTTTCACCTATTTTGGGTGTATTACAGTAGTGGCAGGTGGCATAGGCAATTTAATCGATAGAATTTTCTTGGGCTATGTAGTAGACTTTATACACTTTAGCTTTTTTGACTATATTTTCAATTTTGCTGATGTATGTGTGGTTTCAGGTATTATAGCGCTTTCTATTCATATTCTTTTCTTTATGAAAGAAAAAAAGCCAAATGAAATAGAAGAAAATTCTGAAAATGAAGAAAATTTAATTGGAAAAGAGGCAGAATGATAATATATGTATAATTCTGTTTATAATTTAATAAGTACTCAAACAGGGCGTGTAGACAAAATTATTTGTACTGCACACCCTGAATTTTCACGTTCACAAATACAAAATTACGCAAATGATGGATTAATATTCATCAATGGAAAAATAGCGACAAAAAATTCTAAGGTCAAGGAAGGCGATAAGATAGATTTTGAAGTTCCATCTTTAGTTGAGCCTGAAATAACCGCAGAGAATATTCCACTTGATATAGTTTATGAGGACGAATATTTGCTTGTTGTGAATAAGGCAAAAGGAATGGTGGTGCACCCAGCACCGGGAAATTATGAGCATACTTTGGTAAATGCCTTGATGTATCATTGTAAAGACTCGCTTTCGGGGATAAACGGCGTATTAAGACCTGGAATAGTGCATAGGATAGACAAGGACACGTCTGGACTTCTAATAGTTGCTAAAAACGACTTTGCCCACAAAAACTTGGCAGAGCAAATAAAAGAACATTCTTTTAAAAGAGAATATCTTGCAGTAGTTTATGGTAGGGTGAAGACAGATAGCGGTACTATTGACGCGCCGATAGGTAGAAACCCTAAAGATAGGAAGAAAATGGCTGTAATAGCCTCTGGTACGGCTAGAAATGCCATAACTCATTATGAGGTGCTAGAAGAGCTTAAGGACTTTACTTATGCAAAATTAAAGTTAGAGACGGGAAGAACTCATCAAATACGCGTACATATGGCATATTTAGGGCATCCAGTTGCAGGTGACCCTGTCTATGGTCCAAAAAAGGTGATAAACTCACTTAATGGTCAATGTCTACATGCATATTTAATAGGGTTTATCCACCCAAAAACAGGTGAGTACTTAGAGTTTACATCTAGTCCTCCAAAGATTTTTGAAGATTTTATAAAAAAACGTAAAACAGTCGGTGAGAGTTATGAGCGATGAAAGAAAAAGTTTATTAGGCATTATTATTCCTGCTATAATTGTTATTTTCCTTATTATCTTTTTTACTTTCGTTTATAGACAGCCGATAGAGATTGTAAATTATACAAACGACGATGCCGCTTCAATCGCTTTAAACGATAGTGCGGTTGACTTAAACAGTGCTGATTTTGAAAGCCTTGTAAAAATTGATGGTATTGGCGAAGTTACGGCACAAAAAATAATCGACTACCGCACAGAAAATGGTGGTTTTAAATACCTAGAAGAGCTTAAAAATATTGACGGTATAGGGGATAAAACATATGAAATGCTAGTCAAATATTTATATATTGAGTAAAAGGGGATAGATGAATGAAAGCCATAAACCCAATTTTGAAGGGATTTAACCCTGACCCGTCAATTATGAGAGATAAAGACGATTTTTACATAGCAACTTCGACTTTTGAATGGTTTCCAGGTGTGCAAATACATCATTCAAAAGACTTAAAAAACTGGAAACTCATCAAGCGCCCTTTGGACAGAATTTCACAACTGGATATGAAGGGGAATGATGACTCGGGTGGTGTTTGGGCACCGTGCCTTTCAAAGGCAGATAATCTATATTGGCTTATATACACAGATGTAAAGCGCGTTGGGGTTCATCATAAGGACACGCCAAATTACCTTGTGACAAGCGATGATATTATGGGAGATTGGAGCGAACCGATTTACCTTAATAGCTCAGGGTTTGACCCATCACTGTTTCACGATGACGATGGCAGAAAGTACCTTATTAACATGGTTTGGGATCACAGACCAAATAAACATCCGTTTAAGGGTATAGTGATACAAGAGTACTGTCACGAGCAAAAGAAGCTAATTGGCGAGATTAAGACAATATTTAAAGGCTCTGAAATAAAACTTACCGAGGGCCCTCATATCTATAAAAAAGACGGATATTATTATCTAGTAGTCGCCGAGGGTGGCACAGGATATGAACACGCAGTCACCGTGGCGAGAAGCAAAAGTTTAATGGGTGAATATGAAGTGCATCCGCAAAATCCGATTTTATGCGCACTTGATAATCCGAAAAATCCGCTGCAAAAGACAGGTCATGCCTCGTTTGTAGACGATGGTAATGGAAATTGGTACTTGGTTCACCTTTGTAGTAGGCCATTGTCAGAAAAAGGCGATTGTCCATTAGGCAGAGAAACAGCACTGCAAAAACTTTACTGGAAAAACGACTGGCCTTATGTAGAAGGTGGAGTTTATGCAGAGAATGAAGTAGAAATTTTAGGTCTTGAAGAAGTAAAACAAGAAGAAACTTGGTGCGGTAAAGACGATTTTGAGGATAAAAATTTAAATATTAATTACCAAACGCTAAGAATTCCGCTAGGTGATAATATTTCGCTTATAGAAAGAAAAAGTCATTTAAGGATATATGGCAGAGAGAGTTTGACATCTCGTTTTACGCAGGCACATGTGGCAAGGCGTTGGCAGAGCATGAATTTTGAAGCTGAAATAAAATTGTCGTTTTATCCAAAGGACTTTCAACAATCGGCTGGACTCACACTCTACTACAACACAGATAACTGGATATTTCTTTCTGTGACGGCAGATGATAATAAAAACAGAATTATAAAACTTTCTCATTTGGATAAAGGTGAGATTTATAATGAGTACTTAGATGATGTGAAAATTCCTGAGGGATTAGAATATGTCTACCTAAGGGCAAATGTTTTAAATGAGAAAATATGCTTTAGTTATTCTTTTGATGCACATAGATATATCGCAGTGGACAAAGAATTTTATTCGGGACAGTTGTCGGACGACTATGTAGGAAAAACTTCATCGGCAGTCGCTTGCTTTACAGGTGCGTTTGTCGGAATGGCGGTAGTGGACCTTACTGGGCAAAAGTTACACGCAGATTTTGATAGTTTTTCGTATATAGAAAATATAAATAATAATTAATTTAAGGGAGGCTTTAATCATGACAAAAATGACTTTAGGCAAAACAGGTTTGGAAATTTCAAGAGTGCTTTACGGCGGTATAGTGTCTATGGATGACGGACAAGATAACTCGGATAAATATGTAGAGTACGCAGTTAAAAACGGAATTAACTATTTTGATGTTGCACCGACTTATGGTGATGCGCAGGAGAAACTAGGAAATTCGTTAAAAGCTTACAGAAAAGATATATATCTTGCCTGTAAGACAACAGAGCGAAAACTCGACCCAGCGATGAGAGAATTTGAGACATCGTTAAAGCTTTTACATACAGATTATTTTGATGTATATCAACTTCATGCATTACAAAATGTGCCAGATTTAGAAGAGGCATTTAAAAATGATGGCTTGTTTTCTAGGTTAATTAAGTTAAAAGAAGAGGGCGTTATTAAAAATCTAGGAGTTACTTGCCACAGCGAACAAGCTGCTTTAAGAGCTTTTGAGCTTTATGATTTTGATACAGTTTTGTTCCCAACAAACTGGGCGCTTGACATGGAAAAAGGTTTTGGCTCAAGAATTTCTCAGCTTAAAAAAGAGAAAAACTTTGGATACCTCGGAATGAAATCAATGATACACAGGGCTTGGGCAGACGACAAAGAAAAAGAAAACTCACGTTTTCCAAAGTCATGGTGTATGCCTATAACGGACAATAAAGAGTTTACCATAGCAGCTATTAAATATGCTTTTGAAATGGGTATAGACTCTATGGTGCCGCCTGGCAATATAGAAAACTTTACTTTTGCAGTAGAACACGCAGACGAAATAGTGAAACCTTTGACAGACAGTGAAAGGCAACTTTTACAAAGTGAACTACCAAAGATTGGTGATAAATTCTTTTTTTAAGGCTTTAATTTAATAAATAAGATAGAATAAATAGAGTATAGGAGTGTTTCCTATACTTTATTTTTGTGTAAAAATAAAAGTTTTACTAAATTTTTTT
>CAYJIA010000001.1:0-18732 GCA_964370115.1 uncultured Eubacteriales bacterium | reverse complement strand
GAACCTATAGAGGCGCCAAAGTTTGAAGAAACGGCACCCGAAGTTTCGACCGAAAGTGGAGAGGCTGACTAAATTTTTATATAAAAAATCCGTCATAGATAAGTTAGCATCTATGACGGATTTAAATATTTAGTTAAATTCTTTGCAAAGAGAGTCTAAGACTAAGTCATAGTCTGCCTCTGTCACAAGTAAGCTAATTTCTACCTCTGAGGTAGTTATAAGCCTTATATCGGCGGCATGCTTAATCGCCTTGAACACTCTTGATGCTATGCCTGGTGTGTTTTTCATATTTTCGTCAAAAATTGAAACTTTATGGTTAACACTGCTGACGATAACTTTTACGTCCATGTCTTTTTTTAGTTCAGTCGTAAAGCTTAGCACCTTTATTAAGTCGTCGTCGGAGATTGTAAAGGAAAGTTCCGTTACATCTGCGTGAGTTGGAGCCATTGAAATCATATCGATATTGATATTTTTCTGAGAAATTCGGTCAAAAACTTCTGTAATGAAACTTAGCTTTGCAGGTGCACCCTGTAAAGTTATAAGAGTTATGTTTTCTACTGTGCTAATTAAAGTTGCCATAGTTCACCTCATTAAATTAATCCAGACATATCGTAAAGTCCACTTGCTTTGCCATTCATAAATACAGCTGCATTGACTGCACCGTAGGCAAAAAGTTCTTTAGACTGTGCACTGTGACTGATTGAGATAAGTTCTTGGTTTCCAGCAAAAATTACCTCGTGCTCGCCTACTATCGTGCCGCCACGCACTGCGTGTATGCCGATTTCATCTTTTTCTCTTTTCTTTCGTTGAGTATGCCTGTCGTACATATAGCGACTCTCGCGCACTTCGCTCATGCCTTCGGCTATCATAAGTGCCGTGCCGCTTGGTGCGTCTATTTTTTGGTTATGATGCTTTTCTATTACCTCGATATCAAAATCAGGCCCCAAAACCTTTGCCGCTTTCTTGCAAAGCTCTACAAGTAAATTTATGCCAAGTGACATATTTCTTGAATAAAAAACAGGGGCTAAATTAGAAGCTTCTTGTATTTCTTTTACTTGTTCAATAGAATATCCTGTGGTTGAAAGCACTACAGAAAGATTTTTTCTTGACTTTACAAAGTCGAGTATTGGAGTTAAAAGCGACGGGTGAGAAAAATCTACTACGACATCGGCGCTTTCTTTGACATCGGCTATATTTTTATAAATGGGGAAAGCTAAATCGTTTGACGACTTAATGTCGACACCTGCAACTATTTTGCAATTTTCATTGCTTTCAACAATAGATGTAATAACCTTTCCCATGTGACCCATGCAACCGCACAGAATAATATTAGTCATTTTGACGTCCTCCACAATATTTAAACCAAATTATATTCGGCTAAAACAGTTTTTAGTTTTTCTTTGCCACTGTCTGTCATGTCTGTAAGCGGCATTCTGCATTTATTTTGGCAGTATCCCATATACTCTAACGCCTGTTTTACAGGAATAGGATTGACATCAGCGAACATTGCGTCCATAAGTTTAATATGACGAGAAAGTAAAGCTCTTGCGCCTGCATAGTCTGCTTTGAGCATATTTTCACATAACTCATTCATTTTTTGTGGAAGAATGTTTGCAAAAACTGAGATTACACCTTTACCGCCTAAAGCCATCATAGGTAGAGTATTAACGTCGTCACCTGAGTAAATTGCAAGACTATCACCGCAAAGTGCAAGTGTTTCTGCAACACGGCTTATAAGAGGGCTCGCCTCTTTTACACCTACTATATTTGGGTGCTTTGAAAGCTCAAGGTAAGTTTCTGGCAATATATCTACAGTAGTTCTTGATGGTACATTGTAGACAATTGCAGGAACATTTGTGCTGTCGGCGATATAAGAAAAGCTCTCAACAAGTCCTTTTTGAGAAGTCTTGTTGTAGTATGGTGTTACAAGTAAAAGTCCTTCAACACCAATTTTTTCTGCTTCCTTGGAAAGTTCTACGGCAAACATCGTGTCGTTGCTACCAGTGCTTGCAATTACAGGCACACGCTTATTTACTTTGTCTGCTACAAATTTTATTACATTAACATGCTCTTCCTCGGAAAGTGTTGCCGCTTCTCCAGTAGTTCCGCATGCTACAATTGCCTTTGTTCCGCCTGCAATTTGAAATTCGATAAGTCTTTCAAATGCTTCCCAGTCGATTTCACCACTTTGGGCAAATGGAGTGACAATTGCAACGCCTGAGCCTTCATAAATTAGTTTTTTCATGTCAAGTTCCTCCCTAAATTATTTATTAATCAAAATAACCTTTTTTTGCTAAAAGTTCAGCCATAAGAACGCCACCACCTGCGGCACCTCTTAATGTATTATGTGAAAGGCACACAAATTTATAATCATATTGACTGTCTTCGCGAAGTCTACCTATGCTTACAGCCATACCGTTTTCTAGGTCTCTGTCCAGTTTTGCTTGTGGTCTATTGTCTTCTTCAAAATAATTTAAAAATTGTTTTGGTGCGCTTGGTAAGTCTAGTTCTTGTGCAGGTCCTTTAAATTCTTTCCAGCGTTTAAGAATTTCTTCTTTGCTGATTTTTTTATCCATGCTTACAAAAACAGCTGCAGTGTGTCCGTCTGTTACGGGAACCCTAAAGCATTGGCTTGTGATTGACGGTGTAGTAGCGTTTACGATTTGTCCGTTTTCTACAGTACCCCAAATTTTAAGCGGCTCTTGCTCAGATTTTTCTTCTTCTCCGCCTATGAATGGAATAATGTTGTCAATAATCTCAGGCATAGTCTCAAATGTTTTACCAGCACCTGATATAGCTTGATAAGTACAAGCTAAAATTTTAGTAACACCTAAATCCATAAGTGGGTGAATTGCAGGGACATAGCTTTGTAAAGAACAGTTAGATTTTACAGAGACAAATCCTCTTTTTGTGCCTAGTCTTGCCCTTTGAGAGGCTATAACGTCGGTGTGGTCTGCGTTTATTTCGGGTACTATCATAGGTACATCGCTGACCCCACGGTTTGCGCTGTTATTTGATACCACAGGGCACTCTGCCTTTGCATAGGCTTCTTCTAAAGCTTTTATTTCAGCTTTAGACATATCAACAGCACAGAAAACAAAGTCAACAAGCTCAACAATTTTTTCTATGTCAGCAGTTGCATCATATATTATCATATCAGAAAATTTTTCAGGAAGTGCTGTAGGCATTGCCCAACGTCCGTTTACGACATCGCCATATTTTTTGCCTGCAGAACGTGGACTTGCCGCCATTGCTGTCACGTTAAACCAAGGGTGATTTTCTAAAAGCGACACAAAGCGCTGTCCAACCATTCCTGTGCATCCGATAATTCCTACATTAAAACTTTTCATTTGATTTCACCTTACTTACAAAATGTAAGCCTTCCTTTATAATTTAAAATGATAAATAAAAAAACCGGTTTATTTGAAAACCGGTCATCAATGCTTATATAATGGATATGCTCAAATTTTCATAAAATTACATATAGTTGCAAATATAGAAAATTCGATAGCTCTCCATCTAAGCGATGACAATCGCATGACTATTAATCATACGACCAGAGAAAATTTTGCCTAAAACTTACCCTTCGGCGATGTACCCTTTAGTAGACGTATAATCGGAATTGGCAATCCTAACGACTATTACTGATGTAAACCGCACCTCTATCAATATATATTATATAATACATCAGTTTTTGCTTGTTGTCAATTATATTTTGTAGTATAATGTTAATTAAAGATAGTTTTAGTAAAGGAAGAAAATAAAAAAATGAACGAAGATATTTTTAAAAAGGAATATTATAGCTTTGATTTGCCCGAAGAGCTTATCGCGCAAACGCCAATAATGCCAAGGGATAATTCAAGACTTTTAACACTTAATATAGAAAGTGGCGATGTAGGGCATAAAAAGTTTTACGATATAGTCGATATGTTAAATGAAAACGATTGCCTTATAGTAAACGACTCAAAAGTATTGCCGGCGAGAATTTTTGGCAAAAAGATTTCAAGCGGTGCAAATGTAGAATTTTTGCTTTTGAAAAACTTAGGTAATGACACGTGGGAAACGCTAGTGAGGCCCGGTAAAAAAGCGAAAATCGGTGCCGAATTTGACTTTGGCGACGGATTGATGAAATGTAAAGTAGAAAATGTTGTCGAAGAAGGCAACAGGCTTGTAAAGTTCGAGGGCTTTAAAGGTGGTTTTTATGAAGCTCTTGACAAAATAGGTCAAATGCCCTTACCTCCTTATATTAGAGAAAAGCTAGAGGATAAAGAAAGATATCAAACGGTTTACGCGAAAGAACTGGGCTCTGCGGCAGCTCCTACAGCAGGACTTCACTTTACAGATGAATTACTGCAAAAAATAAAAGATAAGGGTGTAAAGCTTGGAAGCGTGACGCTTCATGTAGGACTTGGGACTTTTAGACCTGTAAGTGCTGACAGCATTACAGAACACAAAATGCACTCGGAAAGTTATAGCATGTCAAGTGAAACGGCATTACTTATAAATGAAACAAAGAAAAATGGTGGAAGAGTAGTAGCGGTTGGAACCACTGCGGCTAGAACAATAGAGTCAGTATATAAAGACAATGGAAAGTTTTGTAAAGCTTCAGGCGATACAGAAATATTTATATATCCTGGCTATGAGTTTAAGGGAGTCGACGCCCTTATCACGAATTTTCATTTGCCTGAAAGTACTTTAATGATGCTGATTTCTGCACTTGCAGGAAGAGATAATGTTATGAATGCATATAAGATTGCAGTCGAAGAAAAATATAGATTTTTCTCGTTTGGCGATGCAATGTTTATTTATAGATAAGAGAGGTTTGTATGTTTAAATTAATTAAAGAAGAAAAAAACGCGAGGCTTGGAGAGTTTGAAACCGTACATGGTACGTTTAAAACGCCGGCATTTATGAATGTTGCAACGGCAGCGGCGATTAAAGGTGGAATTTCCGCTCATGACCTAGTAGATCTGAAATGTCAGGTGCAACTTTGTAATACTTACCATTTACACCTAAGACCAGGGGATGAAAATATAAAAACCTTGGGTGGTTTACATGAATTTACAGGTTGGAGTGGCCCTATACTTACCGATAGTGGAGGTTTTCAAGTTTTTTCGCTATCTAGTCTTAGAAAAATTAAAGAAGAAGGCGTGACTTTTGCCTCTCATATTGACGGAAGAAAAATTTTCATGGGACCCGAGGAAAGTATGCAAATTCAGTCAAATTTGGGCTCTACTATTGCCATGGCGTTTGATGAATGTATGGAAAATCCAACTACTCATGATTATGCAAGAAAATCTTGCGAAAGAACCGTGAGGTGGCTTGTCAGATGTAAAGATGAAATGCAAAGGCTTAATGCGCTTCCTGAAACCTTAAATAAAAATCAATTGCTATTTGGAATTAATCAAGGTAGTACATTTGAGGATTTGCGAATAGAGAATATGAAAGAGATTGCAAAGCTTGATTTGGACGGCTATGCAATAGGTGGTCTTGCTGTTGGAGAAACGGCAGAAGAAATGTATAAGGTTATAGAAACAGTAGAGCCTCATATGCCAAAAGATAAAATTAGATATTTAATGGGCGTTGGTACCCCGTCAAATATTTTAGAGGCGGTTTATAGAGGTGTCGATTTATTTGACTGCGTAATGCCTACAAGAAACGCAAGGCATGGACAGATTTTTACATCTATTGGAAGACGAAATCTTTTTAACGCAAAATATAAACTAGATACTTTACCGCTAGATGAAAACTGTGATTGCCCTGTTTGCAAAAAATATACAAGGGCGTATATTCACCACTTGTTTAAGGCAGGGGAGATACTTGCGATGAGGTTATCGGTTATGCATAATTTATATTATTATAATAATTTGATGGAAAGAATAAGGACTGAGCTTGAAAATGGCACATTCGAAGAATATTACAAGGAAAATAGAGAGTTGTTAGGTACAAGAATTTAAGTTAAAACAATATTAATAAAATAAAGCTTGCAATATATAGTAGATTTATGTTAGAATAGCTTCATTAACTTGGAGGTGCAAACACTAATGAATGAACTTATAACATTAACAACCGAAGGCGGCGGAATTAGTATGGTTTGGATAATCGCAATATATGCGGTATTCTTTGGAGCTATATATTTCTTCTTCTTCCGTCCACAAAGCAAAAAAAGAAAAAAAGAAGCTGAAATGAAGAAAAATGCTCAAGTAGGTGACGAAATCACAACAATCGGCGGAATTTGTGGCAGAATAGTTGCTATAAAAGAAGAAACTGATTCAATAATCATTGAAACAGGTGCTGACAAAACTAAACTTAGAGTTAAGCATTGGGCAGTTGGAAGCGTTGACACAGTTCACGAAGAAACAGAAGCTTAAGACTTAAAACTTTGAACATAAAATTTACCCCTTATGAATAGTATTTATTACTATTATTCGTAAGGGGTTTTTTTATGTTTAAAATTAAAGCGATTGTGGTAGGCTTTGTTACCCAGTTATCAATTTTTCTTCTTTTAATGGCAGTTATGGCAAGTGTTTGTGTAAGCGTGGGAAGTGTAAGTTATATAACATATGATTTATTTACAAAAATAATTTGGGTGCTTGCAGTATTTTGTGGTGGTTTCATGTCTGCGAAAATCGCAAACGAAAAAGCGATAATGTACGCAAGTGCGATGATGATACTCTGGGTGATATCATCGCTTGTATTGGTGCTTGGTTTCGGGGGAGGGATTAATCCACTAAATTTAAGCATACAAATTTTCACGGCAGAACTGTCGGCAGTGGTAGGCGCGGTAATGGGAATGATTGTAAGGAAGAATAGGTATTAGGGGAAGAGAGGTCACCAATATAAAACAAGCTAACGCTTTAGTGGGACGTTGGCTTGTTCTTTTTTAATAGGATGTGCTTATTTTGTTCCTATGAATAGTAGATGATTACTGCTACCAAGCAATTCAGGTTTTTGACAACAGTTAAAATGATGTTTCAAATATTGATTGTAGCTATAATCATCAAATGAATTGATTTTTTCTGCAAGTAGTTCGCTCATGCCATCCGAAGCAATTTCTTCATTGATTGATATGCCGCCATCACGAAGCATTTTTCTGCATTCATCGACTGTGAAAAATACAAATGGAAAGTCTTCTAGTCTTAATGTATCGTGATTATACTCATTACTATTAAAAAAGTCGGCATTATATCCTAGTTCTGTTGCTATAACCATATCGTGAGAAATAAAGGCAAAAAACAATACGCCGTTATCCTTGCAAACTCTTTTTGCCTCGGAAGGGGAGTGCTAGTTTTATTTAAATTTTATAATTGTTCATAAAAAAGAGCGCCTACACATAGTTTTGTAGGGCTCTTTTTTTGTTTCTACAAGATTTTGTAGAAGGGGGAGTTTTTAGCGTGTTTTTAAGGTGAAATTTACTTCTTTTTGCAAATTATGAACAAACTTTAAACTTTTTTTAAGGGCAAAAATCCGAGCCTTGTATTTTTATACATATGTAGTATACATAAAGAATTCGCGTCAATATACATTGGTTTACATAATATATTATACATAAAATTGGGATGTTTACATTTAAAATGAAAAAATATTCATAATATCTATTGCAAAATGAGTCAAAAAGTATTATAGTATATATAGGCAAGGGGGAATAAACGGTGATTTATGAGAATATTGCATTTATAGGACCTGGCAAAATGGCAAAAGCAATAATAAATGGCATGGTTACGGCAAATTTCATTGATACTAAAAACCTCTACATATATGGTAGAAGCAGAAATTCAATGGCATATTTTGCGGATTTAGGGTGTAAAACCTGTACTGAAATTGATGAAATTAAGAAAAATTGTTCCATAATTTTCATTTGTGTAAAACCTCAGAATTTCGGTGAGATTTTTGACATCATGCAACCTGTGGTTGCAAATAATAATTTATACATATCCATAGCAGCAGGAGTCACTTCAGAAAGAATTAGAGAACTTTTAGGTTTTGAGGCTAAGGTGATAAGAGTAATGCCAAACACGGCACTCCAAATTGGAGAAGGTGCGACGGCTTTGTCTAAGACCCGAAATGTTACTGATAAAGAATTTTCGCTTGTATTTGACATATTTAGCTGTGCAGGAATTGCAAAAGAAATTGATGAAAATTTGCAAGATGCAGTTATAAATGTTAGTGGAAGCACACCTGCTTATATGTATTATATTTCTGATATCATATTAAACTATGCGAAAGAAAATGGTATTTCTCAAGATGTTTCAAGACAGCTTTTTGCTCAAACTTTACTTGGTTGTGCAAAAATGTTAATCGAAACCGAACTTTCTCCACTCGAGCTTATAGACATGGTGGCCTCAAAGGGAGGCACAACAAGGGCTGCTCTTGACAGTTTTGACGAAAACGAGCTTTCTAAAACTATTGTAAAAGCTTTAGACGCTTGTCAAAAAAGGGCAAAAGAATTAAAGGGCGAATAAATTTAAAAGTTAAAGCATATTATCTCTTATAAATGATTTAAAAGAATCGGAGAGTTATTATGAAAAAGATGATTAAATTTAGACTGTTTAAAACAAAGTTTATTGTTCCAATTTCGTTCTTTATTTTAATAGGATTATGTTTTGTATTTGGTATAGTGGTTTCATTTTTCTTAGATTTTGACACACAAAATGAAATTTTCTCACCGTTTATAATAAGTTTTAAGGCGCAAACAGGCTTTGCACTTCCGATTTTTTTGCACAGTTTCTTATATTTTTTACTGTTTCCAATAATCGGATTTATACTTGGTGCTTCATTTTTTGGTTTTTTTATAATTCCATTTTTAATGTTTTTTAAGGCTGTTTTTTGTGCTGTTGCACTAATTTCTTTGTTTTCAAGCGGACAAACTGCTGTTTGTTTCACGCTGTTTGCACCACTTGTGACGCTCGAAATTTTGGCGCTTCATATCTATTTAGCGCAGGCGATGTGTGTATCGAAAAGCCTGTTTGCAAAAGATGAAGAGCCGTCGATAATTTTTCAACACAGTTTAAGGCAATTTTCAATTATTGCATTATATATGTTGTGCCTATCCATATTTTATGGTTTATGGCAGTATTTAATTTTGTAGGATGGTAAAAGATTATGACTGATTATTACTCACAATTTAATGAATATCTAAGCAATCAAAAATCTAGCAACACTATTGAGTCTTATATGAGGGATGTTTCAAATTACTTGGAATATCTAAAGGACGAGCCTGCGCAGCTTGCGACGACCGAGACTATACAGGCTTATGTGGAGCATCTTAAAGACAGCGGAAAAACAATGTCTACAATTTCTAGAAATGTTTCATCTGTGCGCTGTTTTTACAAATTTTTAATGTTTAGCTCTGTTATAGATAAAAACCCAACAAAGGGGATAAAGCTTGAAAAAACAGAAAAAAAACTTCCCCAAGTTTTAACTGGAGAAGAAATAGATAGGCTTTTATCAAAACCAATGCTTAATGAAGCTAAAGGTTGTAGGGACAAGGCTATGCTTGAGCTTTTGTATGCGACCGGTATCAGAGTTTCGGAGCTTATAAATCTTAATGTGTCTAGCATTAATTTGCGTTCAAGAGTTTTGTACTGCTCGGGCCCTAAGGGCATGAGAAGCATTCCTGTTTACACATCTGCTATAGTTGCAGTTTCTGATTACATATATAGAATGAGAGATATAATTGCTACTGAAGAAAGCGGAGACGCACTCTTTGTGAACCTTAATGGTAGTAGACTTACAAGGCAAGGCTTCTGGAAAATTGTTAAAAGCTATGCGGCAGAGGCGAATATCGAAAAAGAACTAACACCTCATACGTTAAGACATTCTTTCGCGCTTCATTTATTGGAAAATGGTGCCTCTGTAAAAGATATTCAAACTATGATGGGACATGCCGATATTTCTTCTACACAAGTATATGTCCAACTTCTGGACACTCATGTGCAGTCAGTGTATAACGATTGCCACCCCAGAGCCAAAAGTGGTTGAGATAGGGGAAAGAGCGAAAAATAAGCCCTAAGTAAAGTTGTTGTGCTTTACTTAGGGCTTTTCTTTGGTGAAATTTTAGATAGGGGATTACTTTTTGATGCGGATTCGAGTTGAGAAAATGAAGTATGCGTATATATTTCAGTCGTGCCAAGATTTTCATGACCTAAAATATCTTGCAAAACTCTTATGTCAACTCCGCCGTGCTGGTACATAAGGGTCGCAGCAGTGTGACGAAGCTTATGAACAGAGTACCCAGGGCCTCCAAGCCCTATTTTTTCGAGATATTTATTTACAAGATGTTGTACAGTTTTTGGACTAATTCTCAAGAGTCTACGACTTAAAAACAAGGCTTTTTTATCCTTAACATTATCTTTAGGTCTCACTTTTATATATTCCTCAATAGAATTAAGACAGGCGTCGTTTAGGAAAACCATTCGCTCTTTATTTCCTTTTCCTAAAATTCGTATGGTGGAATTTCTGTAAATTACATCGGAAATATTTATTGATACAAGCTCAGAAAGTCTGAGTCCACAGTTTAAAAATAGAGTGATAATACAATAATCGCGCTCTTTGTCATCGCCGTCGACGGCGTTTAAAAGCTCAATACTCTCTTCAAGTGACAAAAATTTTGGAAGAGATTTTTTCTTTTTAGGAGCAGATAAATTCTCGGTTGGATCCTCGGTTAAAAGACGTTCATGTATGGTCAAAAATTTAAAAAAACCTTTTAAAGTCGAGGTTTTACGCTGTCTTGTGGAGGATATATTATTTCTTTCGTCGGCCACATAGTTCATAAATTCAAATATGTCTAAAGTGGTTATACTTCTAATAAATTCTATGTCTATATCTAAAATGTCGATTTCTGACAACTGGGTACTTTGCGGTACTAATTTTCGTAAGCGCTTTAAAAATCTGAAAAAAGTACGCAGGTCAAGGCAGTATTCATCGACTGTTTTCACTGCACGACCTTTTACATTTCGTTGATATAGGGCATAGGTGCGCACGATTTGTGGCATGTCTGTAGATACCGAAAAAGCCAAAATTTTTCCCTCCTTAAGCAATATGTAGTATAGATATTATAATAGTTCAAACAAGTTTTGTAAAGTGTAAAGCGTTATATCTTGACCGAAGTTTTTATGTATACCGTCTTTACAAAGTAGAACGGATTTACAGCCAAAGTTTTTAGCTGTAAAAACATCAATTTTTTCATCACCAATAAATAGCAAATCATCGGGCGACATGTTAAATTTTTCACAAATTATATGTAATCCTTTTGGGTGTGGTTTTCTAAAACCACAAACCTCAGATGAGATGTATAAGTCAATATTTTGTATAATCGGTAAAACTTCAGGGACAAAAACACTGTCGGGCATAGCGGATGGAAGGTTGGTAAGTGCGGCAAGTTTATAAGCTTTACTGGAAAGTTTGCTTAATATTATAATAGAGTCGTCGTAGATTTTAGTTTTTAAATTAAGACCTGTAAAAAATAATTTGATGATTTCGTTTATGTCAATTTGCTTATTCCAGTGCTTAGTTGCAGCATCGAAAATTTGCGCAGCTGAAATCTCATTTTCGCGTGGGTAATGTCTAGGGTTGAACTTTTTTAGAATATTTGTACTTTCATCAATTTGATTTTCGGTTAGTCCTAAATTTAGAGTTTTATTTACACTATTAAACCCATGGATATAATAATCACTCCAAGTATGTGGCATTCCAACATACTCCATAAGTGTTCCGCCCAAATCAAATACAATAGCTTTAATATCCATTAATTCAGATTTCATATCAATTATTTCTTTCATTTTCTTAAAAAACCTCCCCTCAATTATACAAAATATTTATTTTGTATAATTGGCTTAAATTTTCCCAACACTAGTATTCAACTAAAACAGTGCAATTTCCAATCTCTACCCTTCAAAAAGTTACTTAAAGATTAATAGCGAGTTCAAATCGTACTTCTTTTTTGCTGATGTCGTCATTGCTATAACAATTCGTGTCAAAACCAACTAAAGTAAATCCTTGCGAGAAATAAAATGCCAATGCTTTTTCATTGCACGACTGAGTTTCTAAAACTACCGAACGGCAATTCATTTCTTTTGCACGATTTATAGCAAGCTCCATAAGTTTTTTACCGATGCCCTTACCTCTCAGATTTTCGTCTACGAGTAAGGTATTAATCCTTAAACGATTATTCCACTCTTCTTTTGAGATTTCTATAGATGCAAGTATTTTCTCTCCTGAAATTACCCCGTAAACTTCGGGATTTTCAAGATATGGTGCAAATAATTTATCCGAAAAAGTCTTTTTAATAGTACTATCAAAGGCTTTTTTCTCTAAATTGAAAATAAATCCGTTTTCGGTAGACTTTAAATCAATATCATAATAAGAATTTGTTTCGTAAGCAAATTTTAACTCATATCCATCCCATTTTCCCTTAGAAAGCGGTTCGATGTTGTAATCCATATCCATAAAACTCCTTTAATCATTTACCCAATTATACATCAATCACTGCAAAAAATCTACATTAATCTTTGCGTTTGAGGTGTGCGCTATTAGAGTTCGCTCGCCTGCGACTTTGTGGTTAAGGTTTGATTTAGCGTTGGAGGTTTTTGGATCTATTGTAAAGTTATCTTCCTTGTCGAATATGTTTCCTTCAATATTCCCATTGCTTGTTATAAGTTCAATATTGTGCCCTACTATTTCATCAAATGCGATTTTTCCGTTAGAGGTTTTTAGCCTTAAATCCGCAGTAGAGCTGACTTTTTTTGCCTCGATTTTAGAATTTGAAGTTTTTGCTATAAATTCACCGCCAGAAACTACATTTTCGGCTTTTATTTGCGAATTGCTTGTTTTAGCAGAAATATCACCTATAAAATTGCAGTTTTCCAGTGTAATATTGCTGTTTGAAGTCTTTGCATCTACAAGATTTGCTGTAATGTCAAGTAATTTGATATTTGAATTAGAGGTTTTAAACTCTCCGTCGTTAAGCTTTATAGCTTTACAGTTGATGCTTGAGTTTGACGTTGTAAGCTTTAGATTTGCGCTGTAGTTTTTTGGAAGATAAATCTCAAATTCTCTTAAGCGTCTAAAGCCAAAAAGCTTAAATTTCTTTACAATTTTCTCAATAATAATCGAATTTTCGCCAACATTTATGTCATATGCCTCGTAGTCGTCCTCCACATAAATAAGGTGGATATCATTATCTGGAGACGGATAAACACTTACATTTTCGTTTTTTGTGCTTAAAATAATGCTTTTGAAGCTTTCACTGTAAATTTTTTCGGTTTTTCCAGACTTATTTGTAAGTGTTGCGTCTTTATTTACAGAAAGTGAGTGCATTTCCATGTCTTCAAGCACGGTTTTTACAAGAGTTTCAATGTCGTCAAAGGTGCTTATCGCCTCTTCCTCGCTCAAACCGTCCTCTAGCCTATCCTCTATCATTTCGTCAAAGTATTCGCAAATTCTTTTTATTTCGTGGCTTGGAATTTTGCTTGTTTCTGCTAATGCGTCGCTTAATCTTTGTAAAAATAATTGTCTATTCATGCTCTTCACCTCTTATAAATTCGTAAATTTTCATAACATTTTCCCATTCGTCAATAAATTGTGATAGTTTTTTACTGCCACATTCGGTCAGTTTGTAGTACTTTCTCAGCCTACTGTTGTGCTCTACCGAGTATACCGATAAAAATCCTGAGTTTTCTAGCCTTTTTAAAATAGGATAAAGTGTAGACTCAGAAATTTTTATGTACGGCGACACATCTTTTATAATTTTATAGCCGTAAGAGTCTTCTTTTTCCAGGGATTTTAAAATGCAATTTTCAAGCATTCCGCGTTTTAATTGACTATCCATAAAAATTAATACCTCCTTTTGACTTATACTATACATTACATAGTATAAGTTGTCAAGAAGTATTTTAAAAAATAAATAATATTTCTAAATAAATATTATTCCACCTATGTCTACAAGTTGAGAGTTTGAAAGCTCTACTATTTCGAAATTATGATTTTTAATAAATTTTCTGATATTATCGCCATTTTTCAGGTGATTTAGATTGCCTGTAAAGTAAATTTTATTCCTACTAACACCATAGCAACCGCCTATAAATCCATAATCATAGCCGTCAAGTACTATATTATCTTCGTTGATTTTTAGCACGTCAATACTAAGTTTTTTTGCAGCCAAGGCAATTTTTTCATCTGCTGTTATAATTGCATTGTCATTTAATTTACATATAGAACAGGCTGTATAGCCTTGCGGTACATGGCAAATCTTATACCCCATTTCGTGGCATTTTTCTAAAATGACAGAATCTATTATTTTTTCATTGCAAAATAGATGATTTTTTATGATTATTCCGTTGCAAAGGCAGTCTAGTGGGTATTTATTTTCTGGGTGAAGTTTTGTTTCGTAAATACTCCAATTTTCACGCTCTAATAATTCTATACTAGGACTATTTTTTAGCACAACTCCCCTTTTTGCTTCTTTATCAAGCACAAAAAGCTGCAAATCTGTGTGGTGAGACACAAATTTTGGCAGCCTGTTGTCGTCGCTTAGTTTAATTAGTTCAAAACCCTTGCTCTCAAGCGCAGAAAGCAGGGTTTTGTTCTTTTTTGTTATTATAACCTTATTCATACAGAACAGGCCTCAAATGCAGCCCTGACGGTTTTGGCGCCGATAAGCTCTATTTCTTTGTGCTTTGTATTTATCTTTTTTAAAGAGTGATATGGTAGCACACAGCGTGTAAAGCCCATGCGTGCCGCCTCGGAAATTCTAGCCTCTATCTGATTTACAGAGCGAAGTTCGCCAGACAGGCCTATTTCACCGAAAACTATGGTGTCGTCTCTGATTAAGCTGTCCTTTAAGGAAGATACAAGTGCCATGGCGACGGCTAAATCTACAGCCGGCTCGTCAAGCCTTAAACCGCCTACGACGTTTATATATGCATCGAGATTTGAAAAGAAGAAGCCTGCTCTTTTTTCTAAAACCGCAAGAATAAGTGACATTCTATTGTGGTCAAAGCCTGTTGACATTCTTCTAGGTGTGCCAAATCCACTTGTTGTGGCGAGCCCTTGAATTTCTGCAAGTATTGGCCTTGTGCCTTCCATAACTGCTGTTACACAGGAGCCAGAGGCGTTTTGTGGCCTGCCCTCGAGCATTGCCTTAGACGGGTTTACTACTTGTTCTAGACCGTTTTCGCCCATGTCAAAGACACCAATCTCATTGGTGGAGCCAAACCTGTTTTTTACAGCCCTTAAAATGCGGTAGCTCATCTGTCTATCGCCCTCGAAATATAAAACGGCATCTACTATATGCTCTAAGACCTTAGGGCCTGCAATGGCGCCGTCTTTGTTTACATGGCCTACAATGATTGCGGGGATGTCAAGTGCCTTGGAACAGCGCATTATGGCGTTTGTACACTCCCTTACCTGTGTGACACTACCAGGAGATGAAGAAAGGTCGGTGAAATTCATGGTTTGTATAGAGTCTACCATTATGATATCGGGCTTTTCGGCACGAACGTGCTCGATTATATACTGAATATCTGTTTCGGTAAGGACTTTAAGATTTTGGCTGTTGACCTTAAGCCTTTCGGCACGAAGTTTAATTTGTCTTGCAGACTCCTCACCGGATATGTAAAGGATATTAAGATTTTTTCCTAAATACTCGCATACTTGAAGTAAGATAGTTGATTTACCGATGCCTGGGTCACCACTTATCAGCACTAAAGAGCCTTTTACAAGCCCGCCGCCTAAAACTCGGTCGAACTCACTGAGGCCTGTGTGGTATCTGTGCTCGTTTTCGGTGTCTATTTGATTTATTGGTATAGATGCTACCCTGCTTGATGAGTATGCAGAGGTGGCACTGCTGGCCTTTGTAGGCACTTTAACGACCTCTTCTAATGTGTTCCATGTTCCGCAGTCTGAACACTTACCCATCCATTTGCCTGTTTCATAGCCACAGTTAGAGCAAACATATACAGTTTTGTTTTTTGGTGCCATATTTAAACGTCCCTTTCTTAACTTAGAAAACTTTTTTACAATTTTATCATAAAATTTACAATATAACAAGTCACTGTATACTTTGAAAATAATTTGATACGGATAAAAAAATAGACATGGCAATTTTTGTTTGGTATATATGGTCTACTAGATTTTCACTGTCCTCTTGATTTGATAAAAAGCCACATTCTATAACCACGGTGGGCAACTTGCTGTTTTCTAGCAGGTATTTACTGTCGACTTCCTTTGCCTGCCTCGAATTGTCTGTTTGTAAATAGGATACTATCCCACTTTGCAAATGCTCGGCAAGTGTTTTGCTTTCTGTTATATTGTCGCTATAAAACATCTGTGCACCGCTGTATTTGCTGTCTTCAAAGTGGTTTTGATGTATACTTATCACCAAGTCTGCTTCACTATTATTAATCAAGTCAAGCCTGTTTCTCATGTCTGAAGTTTTTCGTTGTGATACCGTATTGAGGTTTTTATCTGCAAGGTCGCTGTCGTCTTCCCTAGTCATTATCACTTCATACCCTGCCTGTATGAAAATGTCTCGCAAGATTAAAGATATTTCTAAGTTTATATCCTTTTCAAGTACATTGTTAATGCTTGTCGCTCCGCCGTCTTCACCACCATGGCCTGCATCTATTATGATAGTCTTATCAAAATACTCTTGTTGTGCAGTCTGTGAAACACTGATAAAACTGTGGAGTAAGTTATAACAAATTCCAAAAAGAAGTCCAGCACAAAGGATATAGAATGTTTTATGTCTAGTCAAAAAAAATTACCCCCATATAATTATTTATAAATTATATGAGGGTTTGCAGTATTATTATGTTTTAAACCTTGCGTCTATCATAGTGTGTGTTAAATTTATAGAAATTTTCCTTGTCTATGTACATATTTCGCTCGGCTTCATTAATTTTATCTGTTAAGTTATCGTTTTTTTCACAAAAAGCAAATCCTATGGATAAAAGGATGGTTGACTCGCTTTTAAGTAATTCTTTAAGTGTTTCTATTTTATTTATGAAAAATTCTCGTGAGTGACTATCTTCTATTATTATAAACTCATCACCGCCTACACGATAAATATTGCCGTTGAACAGTTTCTTTAAAATGTTTGCAGAGCTGATAATCAAAGCGTCACCGGCATCGTGCCCTAGCACATCGTTTGTCTCTTTTAGTTTATTTATATCTGCAAAGATTATACAGGTGAGGTTTTGAGGTGCTTTTTTAAGCTCAGAAATAGTTTGAGAATAGCTGTAACGATTAAAAACATTAGTAAGGGAATCTATCGTGCTAAGTGAAGTGAATTTTTCAAGCAAGAAATGGTGACAGTTGTTGATGTGGTTATCGCCACGCGCTACGGCACGTGCAAAGTCATAGCAGCTTCCATATCCACACGAAAAACAGTTTGTGTTTTTGTCTTCGATAGTAAATTTTCCTAAGCTTCTAAAAATCGGATCTAAGTCAATGTCGTCAATTTCTTGATAGTCGAAACTCCTATCCGTGTATTCACGTAAAAAATCTGAAAGCTTTAAGGTTTCATTAAAAGCCTTTGTAAGCTTTTGGGTATCTATTTCTTTAGTGTCTTTTTTGCGTGAGTCGATGGAATAATCAATGCTATTGAGTCTGGTGTTCTTTTTTGTACCAGTTCCCAAGTTGCAACCTTGTTCGCAGTTTAGAGCGTCGATTATAAGCGGAACCGGCCTATCGTTTGCGATATCCTCAGTCAGCTCTTTAAAATAGTGTTCAATATTAAAAATTCCTTCGATTTGTTTTGTCCAAACTTCATCACCTAGATGATACTTCACATTCTCTGTAAGTCCACCTGGTCTTGGGAATGCAAATCCGATAGATGTCTTAACATTGTCGAAATCTCCGTCTGGATATCCGTCAAGATTTATGTTGTTTGCAGTAATATAGTCTAAAAGCTTTGAGAAAGTGATATTATAGTTTAACATAGTATTGGTGTTTTTATCGGTGCATTCGCGTTTTTTTCCTATGCACGGTGATAAGAATGCTAAAGAGTCTTTTGTGTTTTCGTATTTCTTTAGATAAACAGCAAGACACATTGCGGGGCTGTGCACGGGTGAAAGATAAGAAATTAAGTCGCTGCGGAATTTTTCGATATAACTCACTACAACAGGACAGGGCTGTGCAATAACTGTTTTTGGGTTATTTTCGCGAATATATTTAAGGTATCCCCAAGTGCAAATATCGGCACCGTAGGATACGTCATAAACTTTTTTTACACCTTTTGATTTTAGAAAACCTATAACTTTGCTAACTTTTTCAAAGTTTAGGTAGGCAGCAGGCGCGATTATTAAAGAGATATCTTTATTGCTTTTTAAATCTTCAAAAAAGATATCAATATCATCAAGGTAGTTTCTTGCACCATGGTCGCATACAGAAATACACTCACCGCAAGAAATACAGTAGCCACTTTTAATTGTAAGGATATTTTTGCTGTTTTCCCAAAAAGCACGATTTGCATTGGTCGGGCATTTGAAAATGCATTTATTGCAACCTTTACACATTGTTTCTATTGTGTAAATATAATTAATTTTACTATACTCTTCCACTTTTATTATCCTCAAATTTAAAATATATATTTATAGTTTGTATGTTAATGTAATTATATCACGATATTCAAGTGATAGCAAATAAAAAAAATCCTCCGCATTACTGCGAAAGATTTCTGGAGGCGTCACCCGGATTTGAACCGGGGAATCAGGGTTTTGCAGACCCATGCCT